>JAICEJ010000280.1 GCA_025924215.1 Candidatus Binatia bacterium | reverse complement strand
CTTTGAACGAAATCGCCCGCGCCATCGGCAAGAAAGCTCCAATCAGTATACGGGTCAACCCTGACGTCGATCCGCAAACTCATCCGTACATCTCGACGGGTATGAAGAAAGCGAAATTCGGCGTCGAAATCAAAAAATCATTGGAGACTTACAAGAAAGCCGCAGCATTGCCCAACGTCGACGTCGTTGGGGTCGATTGTCACATCGGTTCCCAGCTAACGTCTCTTTCGCCATTCGTCGATGCGTTGGCCCGGGTCCGAGAGTATCTCGATCGCGTGCTGGTGGGGTCGTTAGAAAAAGAGGGCGCGCAGATTCGTTATCTCGATTTGGGCGGGGGGCTGGGCATCAATTATAACGATGAAACTCCGCCGCAGCCGGAGGAATACGCCAGGGCGATCATCGAAGGCTTGGAAGGTCTGGACGTTACATTGATACTGGAGCCCGGGCGCGTAATTGTCGGCAATGCCGGCATTCTTGTCACTGAGGTCCAATACGTCAAAGAGAATGAAGCCAAAAAATTCGTAATCGTCGACGGCGGCATGAACGATCTGATACGTCCGGCGCTTTACGGGTCCTATCAGGCGATCCGTCCGGTGGTGGAAACCAGAGCCGAGAAGATCGTCGCGGATGTCGTCGGTCCGATTTGCGAGAGCGGCGATTTCCTCGCTAAGGATCGCGACATCACACGCCCCGAACGCGGCGATTTGTTGGCAGTGATGAGTGCCGGCGCGTACGGCTTTACTATGGCATCGAACTACAATTCTCATCCGAAGGCTCCCGAGGTTCTCGTTGACGGCGACAAATACTACGTCGTCCGTAAACGCGAGTCTTTTGAAGATTTAATCAGTGGCGAGACAATACCCGCGGCGCTACAATAAGGACCGTTCAAACGTTCAAAGGTTCAAGGTGACGAAGTTCGAATTAAAGCCAATTTGGAAAATGTTTTCATCAGGCTGTTCAAAAAGATCTCAGAGTCGAAGCGCGCAAGCTTCGACGAGCTGAGGCGTACGCTTCAGTACGTTGAAGCGAGTCTACGGGGTGCAACTCATCATATGACTCTTTTTCATCAGCCTGCAGGGTTCGAATGAGATGGAAATTCCGTTTACCAAGATGCATGGCTGCGGCAATGATTTCATTTTTATAGACTGCCTGAAAAACGATATCCCTGATCTGGGCGCTATCGCCGGCAGGCTCTGTGATCGGCGCTTCGGCATCGGCGCGGATCAACTCTTGACGGTGCATCCATCCACGAGCGCGGACTTCAAAATGGAGATTTACAACGCCGACGGCAGTCAGGTGGAAATGTGCGGCAACGGCATTCGTTGTTTCGCCAAATACGTTTATGAACACGGTCTGACACAGAACAAGAAACTGGAAGTTGAAACGCTAGCTGGTATTATTCGCCCCCGGCTCGTCGGCGACTTGGTCGAGGTCGATATGGGCGAGCCGATTCTCGAGGGGCGCAAGATTCCGGTTGATGCCGATGGTCAGATCGTAAACCGACCGCTGATCGTCGAAGGCTGGACTTACAGCGTGACGTGCGTCTCCATGGGCAATCCGCATTGCGTGCTCTACCTCGACGATATAGATGCTCTGGATTTAGAGAAGATCGGGCCTCTCTTTGAGCATCACGCCTTTTTCCCTAAACGAGTGAACACGGAATTCATCAAAGTGCTGAGCCCCAATGAGGTGAACATGCGCGTCTGGGAGCGCGGCGCAGGCGAAACCTGGGCTTGCGGCACCGGCGCGTCAGCAGTGGCAGTCGCAGGCGTGCTCGGCGATAAAACCGAAAGAAAGCTGACAGTGCATGTTAAGGGCGGCGACCTATTTATCGAGTGGCGCGACAATAATCGTGTTTATATGACTGGCGCGGCCGAAGAGGTCTTTCAAGGCACCGTCAAAGTTAGTTAGGAGCAGTTTGATGTTTACGGGTTCCATGGTCGCCTTGATCACACCTTTCAAAGGCGGCAAGGTCGACTGGCAAAGTCTTGAACGGCTGATCGATTTTCACATCCAGAGCGGCACCCATGGCATCGTGCCGTGCGGCACCACCGGCGAGTCGGCGACCTTGAGCCATGAAGAACACGAAGATGTCATCAAAGCCGTCATCAAAGCCGTTAAAAAGCGGCTGCCGGTGATCGCGGGGACCGGCTCTAATTCGACGGAGGAAGCCGTGCGGTTAACACGCGCAGCCGAAAAGTCAGGCGCCGACGGCGCGCTGATGATTTCTCCCTATTATAATCGCCCGACTCAGGAAGGAATCTACCAACACTATAGGACAGTTGCTTCCGAAGTCGGCATTCCGATCATCGTATACAATATCCCAGGGCGGACCGGATCGAAAATTGAGCCGGAGACGTTGGCCCGCTTGGCCGAAATCAAGAACATCGCCGGCGTTAAAGAAGCGACTGGCTCAGTGGATCAAGCCATCGACGTTATCCGGCTTTGCGGTGACAATCTCGCCGTTTATTCCGGCGAAGATACGCTGACGTTTTCTCTCATGGCCTTGGGCGGCAAAGGTGTGATTTCGACGGTTGCCAATGTCGCACCCAGAGAAATGTCACAGTTGACCGAAGCTTGCCTTAACGGTGAGTGGGAGAAAGGGCGCGAGTTGCAGCTCAAGCTGACTCCGCTGATCCGGAGCCTTTTCATCGAAACCAACCCCATACCGGTGAAGACCGCCGCCGCGCTGATGGGTAAATGCACCGCCGAGCTGCGCCTGCCGCTCACGCCCATGGCCGACGTCAATGTCAAGAAGCTTAAAAGCGCATTGGCGGACTTCCACTTGATTCAGTAGAGCGCCCGCCGACACTCTTCGACGTCGTTCCACCTAATGGCAAAAAATCTCAACCTGATTGTCTGCGGCGCGGGCGGCCGTATGGGCACAGCGGTGGTGCGCGCGATCCAGCAAAGCGCGGGAACGGCGCTAGTTGCCGCCATCGATAAAGCCGGTAGCCCAAGGCTGGGAAAAGACGCCGGCGAAATTTCCGCCGCCGGCAATCTCGGCATTACGGTAAGCGATAACATCGAGCCTTACCTCAAACCCGGAACTGTCATCATCGATTTCACTCGACCCGAGGCTTCATTGACTTATATCAGGGCAGCGGCGAAAAAAGCCGTGCCCATTGTCGTCGGGACAACAGGATTTGACCCTCGGCAAACCGCGCAGATCAAACGGTTGTCGCGCCGGACCCCGGCTCTCTTGTCCGCCAATACCAGCCTAGGCGTGAACGTGCTTGTGAGCCTACTCGGCACCGCCGCGAAGCTGCTCGGCGACGATTACGACGTCGAGATCGTCGAGGCGCATCACCGGTTCAAGAAGGACGCGCCCAGCGGTACGGCCCTGGCGCTCGGCCGCGCCATTGCTGGAGCGCTAAACCGTGATTTGGACAAAGTTAGTATTCATGGACGCAAAGGGATTGTCGGAGAACGATCAGAAAAAGAAATCGCTCTTCTCTCCGTCCGCGCCGGCGACATCGTCGGCGAGCATACCGTGATTTTCGGCGGCATCGGTGAGCGCCTCGAGTTCGTTCACCGCGCCCACAGCCGTGATACCTTCGCCCACGGCGCTATCCGCGCCGCTCGATGGCTGGCGCGGCAAAACGCCGGACTGTACGGGATGCAGGACGTGTTGCGGTTATAAAGGGACCAAGTTCTCACCCCCAATTCTTTCCGTCAGATCATCACGGTGTTTGCAGACGAGCGAAGAAAGTTGCCTTTTGCCACCCTCCTAGTCGGTCTTTCAGAAGAGTCGCCTTTACACATGCGAGTGCCTGTTCAGCTATGAAATTGATCGCGGTTGAGTCTTGAATCCACAGCGGAGAATTGCCGGCCTGACAGCGCTGCACCGTTAATGAAAAAGCACTGGTGAGAAATAGGCACCTGGTTTAAACTACCTCTCCACGTAGCCACTCCGAAATCGCATGCTTAATCGCACCTTTGATCGTTCTCATCAGCCTATTCCACGACATACGAGCGAGCCAATAGGTGCGCTTCATCGAGGCGCTGCCATAACACAATCGTTGATATTGCGAAGCGCATGGCCGCTGGTTCTTCTGCTTGCGCTAGGTCTGTCGTCTTTGGCGTTTTTCTCGGCGCCAAATATTATCGGCCTTTTCCATGATGATGGAATTTATACGGTGGTCGCAAAAGCGCTCAGCGAGGGAGATGGATATCGAATTATTAGTTTGCCCGGTGAACCATATCAGACGAAGTACCCGTTTCTATATTCGTATCTACTTTCGTGGGCGTGGAGTCTCAATCCTCAGTTTCCCGAGAACATTCCGCTACTGAATCTTGTCACAGTCCTGTCGTATTTCGCGTCTCTCCTGCTGGCCTATGTCTTTTATCTACAGAACACCGAGGGAGGAAAGGCGGATGCCCTTCTCTATGTTTTTTTGGTCGGGGCGAACGCATCTGTTTTCTCGATGACTATGTACCCCTTGAGCGACATGCCGTTCATGGCGGCCTGTCTTTGCTCTCTTTGTTTATCCGATCCGGCAAACAATTTTTGCGGTCGAAGCAAAGTAATCGCTCTTTTGAGTGCCAGCGTCGGCCTTGCTTTTCTGGTTCGTCAAGCTGGGGCGGCACTGATACTTGCCGGGCTTGTCCATTTTCTGATCTCCAGAAAACGCAGAGAATTTTACCTCTACGTTGGTATTGTCGGTTGCCTAGCACTATCCTGGCTCATATGGCAGGTAATGTATGACTCGGGAACCGTCGCTAATCCGCTTTTTGCATATCATCAATCGTACGAGAGTCCGGCAGTTTTCTTGGCCACGTCCAACCCCAGCGCCGCGGTTCAAATTATCTGGGACAATTTGCGCTATCTGATCTTGTCCATAGATCATATGATACTTCGGCTTCACATTTTGCCGGGCTTGCGAATAGTAATATATCCCCTGATGCTATGGGGACTTCTCTCCATCCTCCGACAACAGACCTTTTTATTTTGCGGGTTCCTGCTTTTATACGGCGGGTTGATTTTATCTTGGCCGTTTCATCCGGCACGCTATTCGATGCCTTTAGTGCCTGTCCTGTTACTGTCATTATTCCATGGAGTTCAAGCGGCAACGGCAATTGTAAAATCACGGACTACGGTGCGGTGGTCTGCGACAATTACTCCGGCTGCTGTGCGGATCCCGATAATGCTACTTGCGCTTTTGATAACCGGGTGGCTCTGGAGCTACGTGCACATCGACCGCGGCAAACACCTCCCCCTCTGGGGCGGATTTCGGACGTCGTATACTTGGATCGGCTTCAGCGAAAGTTTCTCATGGGTCAAACAGAACACGCGGACCGACGACGTCCTCGCGACCGCCTACGACCCAATGTACTACCTTTACACTGGAAGAAAGGCTGTCAGGCCGTGGATCCACCGCCCTGAAACGTATTTTTATCCTTACGGCAAAGCGACGCCCGATCTCGGATCGGTCGAGGAGATTAGAGATACCTTGGAAAGACTTGGTGTTCGATTCCTCATTGTGGAGCCTCTGGAAGGATACGCTGAAATGAACGCGGTTGCCGAGTTATTCGAGAACTTATTGCGGTCGTTTCCGGTTCAACCCGAGCTCGTCTTCCAAAGCAGCGATGGCTTGCACAGAATCTATGCATTTGCTGCCACGTCTGCCCAAAGTCAAGACGAGTCCCTAGACAGCAGGCTGTTTCTTAATAAATAGATATCTTTCCTAGCTTATCGAAATCGAGCTTCGGGAGTTTGCAGTGCGCCTGCTTAATCTCCCCGGCGCGAGCTGTGCGGCCCGATAGCTGGCACGGTAGAAGCCTGGTTCTACGGTATGCAGGAAGTGTGGGATTTTAGGAACTTCTTTACACGTTCTCGGACCTGCAGCAAGTGTTTTCTGTACAAAAACAAGCAATCGGTAATCGTCTCTGGACGGCACACCTTGAGCTCGCAGTCCTCCTAAGTACACTATGATGAAAACTTGTAGCGCATTGCTACATGTTAAGTTAAAATCGTGTTTTGTACTTGGTCTCTTCAGATATACTCACCAGAATGCAAAAACGTGGTTTGGAACTAAGACGGGCTGAAGATAGTTATGTACCGGCCGCTTTGATCCCTACGGAGGATCCGCAAGCTGCCTTACGGTTTTGTCAGTTACTTGCCCACCTATACGATAACCATTCTGTAGATGCGTCTAGCCACTTAGCTGCCGGATTCAAAAGTTTACAAAATCCTAACGAGCCTGTGCCCGAATTGTCCGTGGTCATTCCGGTGTTCAATGAAGAAGAGAACGTTGAGCTCTTGTACTCGCGGCTAGTCACCGTTCTCGAACGCATTCAGATCGCCTTTGAAATTATCTTCGTCGACGACGGCAGCAATGATGCGAGTTTAGCAACGCTTCAAAAACTTTCCGCGGCCGACGAACGAATACAAATAGTCGAGCTAGCACGCAACTTCGGTCATCAGGTCGCTATTACTGCCGGCCTTGATTTTGCGCGAGGACACGCTGTTGCCGTTATGGATGCTGATTTGCAGGATCCACCTGAGGTGCTGCCTCAGTTTATTGCGAAATGGCGCGACGGCAATGACGTCGTATACGCAGTCCGTGAGCAACGAAAAGAAGGTTGGCTCAAAAGGACAAGTTATGCGGTCTTCTATAGACTGCTGCGTCATGTTTCGAGTATCGATATTCCTCTCGACGCCGGTGATTT
>JAICEJ010000279.1 GCA_025924215.1 Candidatus Binatia bacterium | reverse complement strand
TCCGTCTGACTCCCTCGGCGTAACGCTTTACCGACTCCTGCATCTTGAGCGCCGCATAGCACGCGCGCACCGCGTGATCTTCGTGCGCAAGCGGAGCGCCGAAGAGAGCCATGATGCCGTCTCCCATGACTTGATTGACGGTGCCTTCATAACGATGGACGGCGTCGATCATATGCTCAAGGACGGGATCGAGAAGCTTCCGCCCTTCCTCAGGATCACGGTCGGCCAGCAGCTCCATCGATCCTTTCATATCAGCAAACAGCACCGTGACCTGTTTGCGCTCGCCTTCGAGAGCGCTCTTGGAGGTGAGAATCTTTTCGGCCAGATGCTTAGGCGTGTAGGACTGCGGCGAGGTGAATTTCGATGCCGCGGCGTTTTGACCGAGCGTCGCTCCGCACTGGCCGCAGAATTTGTTGGTCGGGGGATTTGACGCTTTACAGGCAGGACATAGCCCTTCTAATCGCGCGCCACATTCGCCGCAGAACTTCACCCCCGGGTGATTTTCATGCCGGCAACGAAGGCAGTGCATTTCAATCGCTCGTTAACCGTCGATTAGGTGTGGCTCACAGTCTTATTCAAGGTGCGGGTTCCTTGCTAGAGCTGAAGCGGCTATCGCATCAACGAAAGAAGCACAGCGAAACGCAGCCACAAACAGCCGATGTTTCGTCACTCTGTAATGTGATTACTTCTATCCTCGCAGCAGCACGATTTGCAAGGAAGAATTAAGGAATATGGATTCGGCTGAAACCTTGGCTGCTCGCTGGATTCTGCTGGCGAGTGATCGCGTCTGTACCAACGATCCTGCTGGCGGAATGTTGAAATAATTTTATCGCCCGCGACAGTATAAACCGCCGTGCCGCTTAACGACGTCGACTGCTGTATGCGCCATCATCGTGGTCGTACCAGTGTGAGCAGGTTCTGCTAATTTGCGATTGTTACGGACGCAGGGATCAGGCTGGGACCATCAAAGCTGATCTTATGCGGCGTAGCATCTGCTTTGATGCCATTTCCAGGATTGTCGGAAGTTCGGGTTGTGGTCGCGTCGATATTGGCTGTCAGGGTCGGTGCAAGAATTTTCATCAACGTGACCGGTAATGCGCTGGTAAAGCGATAATCGGCGGCCTCGCGTCCCTGCACGTAAGCGGTAATCACGCCGAAGTAGCGGTCGCCGATATAAAAGACAAAAGCCGCGGTACGATTGGTTGCCCGCGAAGAAATCACGCCGCCGTAACGGTTGAAGGTTTCATACTTGTTGTCGCCTGATCCGGTTTTACCGCCAACCGTGAGCAGTTGGCCGTCGGCCAGCTTGAAAACTCCATTGAGACGCCGTGCCGTGCCGTGCTCGACCACATCGGCCATCGCCTTTCTGACGCTACGAGCTACCTCCGGGGCCAGCACCTGTACGCCGATTCGCGGCTCTGGTTCCATCAGGGTTTCATAAGGGGTGCTGCGGGCGAAGTGAATCTTGTTCAGGCTGAGGCTGCGCTTGCGTTGCCCGTCGTTCACCAGAATGCCGATCAGTTCCGCCAACGCCACCGGTCGATCCGAGGAGTTGCCTAAGGCCGTGGCATAGGAGGGCACCATCGTTTTGAATGGAAAGCCGAGCCGCTGCCAGTAAGGAGTCATACGCGCGAACGCGTCGCGCTCAAAACGTATTCTCAGCCGGAGATCCTGCGCCTTGCGGTTGCGCGGCGTGAGCAGCCAAGCCGATCCGGTGCGCCGGGCCTCAGCGCTTTTATTGTAGAGCTCTTCCCAGGAAAGATTAGAGTTGCTGCGGAACTCGCTAGCGCACCAGAGATCCAGCGGATGCAACGATAACAGGTAAGCGTAATCGACTAACGTCAGCCGCGGGTTGCGATAAGCCCGGAACAGCTTGCCGACGACTTCGCCGGTCGCCTGATGTTGATTTTGCGCCAGCCATGACGCCAGCGCTTGCTCATCTGCGCCGATGCGCCAGGCAAAGAAGAGGATCGCCAGACGCCGTTCGGCATTCCGTTTGTTCCCTAGCAGTCGGGCGGTAATCTGTTCTGGAGTTTGACCACGAAAATTTTGATAAGCGCGGCGCAAAGCAGCGCGGGATTCTTCTTCGGCAATCCTCGCCAACATCGCCTGACGGTCCTTGTTATCCGGATCGCTGAGCACGGCATCGGCGTTGTAACCAAGGCGCGCCCGGTGATAGCTCACCACGTCCCGCATGAGGCGAATGAAGACGAGATTGGTGGAGTTCCTGAAGGCGTCGCGCAGCAGCAAAATCTTGCCGTTATCATCGCGGTCGAAGTTCTCGAAATGGTGCAAACCGCCGCCGGTGAAGAATGCTTCAAAGGGGCTGGCGGAATAGCGGCGCTCCATGGCGCGCTCAAGAAACGGCTGTAGGGCGATGCTGGGTTCAGTCTTTAACGTTTCAATGGCCCAACTGGTGAGTGGGTCACGAGCCTGGCGCATTCTCTGGGCCAACTCTTTTTGATCCAGCGGAGAAAGCTCCTTGTGGAGCTCGGCCATCAGCTCGAGGTAATGTGTCAAAGTTCGCAGCTTGGCCGTGCTTCCCAATTCCAGTTTGACGCTTTTGTTGAAGTCGAAAGGCGCGGCCAGGTTATCGGCCTGCACCCTTACGAAATTCCCTTGCTGCGTCGGTTCGATCAAAAGGAAAGAATAGATGACCCGCTTCGGGTCGGAATTCTCCAACAGCCGTTCACCGTTCAAGCCGTAGGCCTTGATTGTCTCCGGAAGGGTAAGAGATTGCAGAAATTCAACAACTTTTTTCTGCAATGGAACGTCGATGGTGCTCTCGACCTCGACATGCAAGCGGTTCAGATCGTATAGATTAGTAACGCCCAACAGCTCCGTCATCGTCATCCGTATCGCATTGGCCGCCTTGTTTCTGCCCGAAGAAGGCTGGGGCGGTACGGGACCATGGGACAAGAACTGTATGGGCGTCTCTTGAACGGCAGCGGCAAAGTCGTCGTCAATGATCCCCTCACGCGCGAGCAACTGAGTAAATTGGTTCACTTTGTGCTCGAGCGATTCCCGTTCCTCAACCAGGAATACTGACGGCGCCCGTACCGAGATGAGCAACGTCAAAACATGCTTGTAGACGCGCACCTTGGGAATAGTGATCCCGGGGGTTCGGAGCGCGCGGATAGCATCTGCGAGCTGCATGCCGAACCAGGCGTAAAGCCCTTCTCCCAAGCCGTGGATCTCACCGTAACCGGGTGCCGCGGCGAGTGGAACGGTATTGAAATAATCAACAATAATTCGGTCTCTCCAGGCGCGGGTGTTGGGGCCGGCGCGGTAAGCCTTCAGGCTGGCGCCGACGATTTGCCGGAATTTATCCAGTGGCGAATCCGTGCGGCCGTGCGCCGAATGACGGAACTTCTCCAACTGCACCGCTAACGTGCTGCCACCTTGGACTGGAACATCCAGGTAGAGTTTCGAACCCAGATAGAGCAAAGCCGCTTTGAAGAAACGGTCCCATTCGACTGCGGGGTTTTGACGCGAAAAATTAGGACTGTCGAGATCGCGATCCTCGAGAAAAAGCAGGGTTTTAACCAGTACCGGCGGAATGTTATCGATTTTCTCGAACAGGAATTCGGATTGCGCATGGCGAAAGAGCGGCACGCCGCCGGCGCCGCGTATGTCGATGCCGGTCTCCGGCGGCTCGATATAAGGCGGCGAAATGCCTTGGCTGATCAGATTGACCATGGTCTCCGATTGTCTTGCCTGTTGGCTGACCTGGAAACCTTGAGATAAAAGCCGGCTCTGAAAATCAGCCAACTTCGAATAACCACGACGATCGTCGAACGGCGCCGGTGCAGGAAACGCGATACTTGACGCCGCTCCTGGCGCCAGCTCAAAGGAGAGCCGTTCGTTGGTGCGGGTAAAAATCCACGCTTGAACGATCGAAGTCTTAAACTCGATGACTATGCCGGCAGCCAGCAACAGCAATGAAAGCGCGAGCCATAACCATATCTTGAGCCGTCTCTTGGTTAGCACAGTTGAAAGCCAGGAAGTGGACGACGAAACCTCGGTTAAGTCGATGGGTTTGCTGTTCATTTGGGTGAGCGAAAGAATGATAGCATAATTGCTAAAAAATCCTAACTCGAAGTTCGCGTCAGATAGCATTCGGGCTATGGCACTCGGCGGGGTTAAGGTCGTGTTAAATGGTGTTGTCGGAATCCCCGGAGGGAGATGTAATCCTACAAGCGTCATCGCTATTCGCGAAATGCTTGCAGCTCAATTCCCATACGAAATATGTATCTAAACTTCGCTTGTAGACGTCGCTCACTACAAATAAAAAGTCCGGCGGGGAATTACCCCGCCGGACTTCTGTACAAGCGGTAACCGGCTAATCGGCTCAGTCGGCCAGCACACCCTCATCTCTGCCGCCGCCGTGCTGATAAATAATTCGCTTGCCGGTCTTGTCATCGATTTCGTTGCGTTGGCCGCCGGCCTTGGCAACATCCTCAGGCGTAGCTTTGTGACTGTTGCCCAGGAGAATCATCGGCTCATCGTGCGGGTTGGATCCTTCATAGTATTCGTGGGCGGGTATGCTGATGATCTGACCCGGAGAAAGCTCATGTGTTTCTTTGAGCCCCTTCATCACGCCGCGGCCGCTGAGGACGTAATAAGTTCGATCCGATGGATGATTGTGCATCCTCTGCACGTCTCCAGGAGGGAAATATAGGATCCACGTTTCTAGATTGTCCCTGCGAAAAAGATCCAGGCGCCGCTGTCCCTTTTTTCTTTCCTTCGCTAACGCGAAAACGTCCTTCGTCTCCATGATGTACCTCCTTTTTTATTTGCAGGTAGTTTAACTGGACTTGCTTTTCGCGACTCTATTCCCGCGCCAAGCGCGCTGTCAATATCGAACTTGCCCGCAATTTATTTGTCTGCCGCATCCATCCGTATTATAGAAAGGTGAAAACCACCGGCACAGGAGAGCTCGCATGGAACTCGCAAAGCTCAATGTCATGTATGGACACCTTGAAGGAACCGAGGGCAAGTTTGCGCGCGACCCCTCCGGCTACCTGTCCATCGATGCCGGCATCTATGAAAAATATGGACTGGATGTTTCATGGCGTCATGTGCAAGGCACGGAGGCGCGCTATCAGCAACTCGAAAGCGGCGCCGCTCATATTTCAATGGTAGTAGGCCGCGCATCGCTGCAGCACTTTCTCGATACTAAAAAGACCCGACTGTTGGGTTGTGTCATGAATAGCTGTAGCTATTACCTAATGACAACTCAGGGGATCAAGACGATTAGTGAACTAAAAAACAAAACGATCACCTGCCGCGAAGGTCCTGCCCGAGGCGTGCCGTTTGGACGATTGTTGGAAGAAAGAGCCGGCCTAACACTCGGTAAGGATCTGACTCTTCAGTTTACCGAAGGCGACCAGGACACTTTTCGGCTTCTGTTAGGAGGCCAAGTTCAAGGCGCCTGGCTGCCGCGCCCATACGCATTCATTGCAGAGGGGGAGGGCTTCGCAAGGCTTAACGAAGGGTCCGATATCGTTGACGACCCGCTGCCGATAACGATGGAAACGACGGCTTTATTATCACGAGAGCGCGCCGACGACTTCTCTCGATTTCTGCTGGCACATAGCGAAGGCGTCCGGTATTTGCGCACTCATAGAGACGAGACCCTGAGCCTTTTACAAACCCGCTTCGGGCACTCGCCGGCATTAGCCGCGAAGACGTTCGACGAATATTTAATTTGCATGGACGATCGCCTTACTGTGGACTTCGAGCATCTGCAAAAACTGGTTGCGCAAATTGCGCCGAACATTCCAGGCGGCGCGCAGCAGATTGCTTCGGAGTGGATTATTCCGGGAGCGCTACGGATATGATAAACAGCCGTTCAACAGTTCAACCGGCGCACAATACGCGCCTATTCAAACGTTCAATGACATAAAAGACGCACGCTGTCTGAGATTGAACTGTTGAACGTTGAATAGCGCCGCAGGCGCGGTTGAACAGATTAACATTGGCCGTAGCGTTGAACAAAAGTTTTTACCAGCTACATATTAGATAATTACAGAAGGAGGTCACTCATGCCAGGTATTATCGATGCCGATACTCATATCTCAGAGTCCGAAGCGATGTGGACCTTTCTCGACAGGGACATGTACCATCGACGGCCGGTGCTGCTCAAAGCTCCGGAAGATACATTGTACGGGCCGCGTAATGCTTTCTGGCTGATCGACGGCAATATCTTTCCCAAGCCGAATGGCAAGGGTAGTTTCCGTTTGATTACCCCGTCGGCGTCGAAGTTGGAATCATCCCGCGGCGATATTCATTTGCCCTACCGGGAGATGACCGATATTCCGGGCCGGCTCAAGGACATGGACAAGCTCGGCGTCGACAAGCAGGTAGTATTTCCGACATTGTTTCTGATCTACATCACCGATGACGCAGCCTTGGACGTGGCGATGGCTCGCGCTTACAACCGGTTTCTCGCGCAGGCATGCGCCAAATCGGGCGGTCGCATGAGCTGGGTGGTGGTGCCGCCGCTCCACTCGGTAGAAGAGTCGGTGAAGGAAATCAAATGGGGCAAAAATAATGGCGCCGTGGGAGTTTTTTTCCGCGGTATCGAAGGGTACAGGACCCTCGACAATCCTTATTTCAACCCGATTTATCAGGCGGCGAGCGATACGGATCTGCCGGTATTGATCCATACCGGCGCGGGCTGTCCGCTGTTTTTGAACCTCTTCGATGTCGAG
>JAICEJ010000278.1 GCA_025924215.1 Candidatus Binatia bacterium | reverse complement strand
TAGTTCCTGCCCGAATGCTGCTGCTACGGGAATTGTTGAAGCAAGAAACAGAATCAAAATTAATGCTCTAATGTGTTGTGTCACGACGAACCTCTCTTGGTAGGCCAAGGCCCAGCAGTAGGCGTACTATGCCTATCGGGAGAAACGCAACGGAGATGCCACCTAACCGATAAGATTATTCCCCGATATTCCGTCAGTCTTGCGAAGCTTGCTTAAACAGTAAACAGATCTACTGCTCGCCGATTAAGCAATTGCACAGTTGTGAGGCAGGCGGGCCATTCAAAATGTGACGGACATCGTGAAGCGTAGCGAGTGATCTACAATCAACTCTTCCGATTGCTTTATTGAGGGTGAATGACTTCGGTCGGTAAGACAAAATGAACGTTTTCCTCGGTAAAACCTAGATGTGAGATTTCCGCGCCTCGTTGAACAAAAAAATCGACGGCCTCGTCTACTAAACGCTCGGGCACGGACGCGCCGGAAGTTATCCCGACCCGCGTCACCCCCTTTAGCCAGCCGGGATCAAGCAGGCCGATTTCACCAATTAAGTATGCAGGAGTTCCTTGCGAGCGCGCAACCGCACAGAGTTGATTCGAATTCTCGCTGTTTTCCGATCCTATCACCAGCACCAGATCGACCGCGCGCGTTAACTGTTTGACGGCATCCTGACGGTTTTGTGTCGCGTAACAAATGTCTTCTTTCGCAGGCGTGACAATTTTTGGAAACCTTTCCTTGAGCACGTCGATGATATCGCGGGTGTCGTCAACACTGAGAGTTGTCTGGGTTAGAACCGCGACCTTATCAGGATCCGACACTGTAACAGTCTTGGCCTGATCGAGATCGGCAACAATCCTGACGTGCTGAGGCGCCTCACCGCTGGTGCCAACGATCTCGTCGTGCTTTTCATGACCGACAAGAATGATCTCATATCCTTGCGATGCAAACTTTCTTACCTCCCGATGAACTTTGTCGACGAGAGGGCAGGTGGCATCGATCACAAAGGCGAGTTGTTTCTGTTTTGCCTGCTGCCATACCTCAGGTGAAATTCCGTGCGCGCTGAAGATCACTCTGGCGCCCGGGGGAACTTCGGCAATGGATTGGACGAAATGCACGCCGCGAGCGATAAAGTCCCGAACGACATGCCGATTATGGACAATCTCATGAAATACATAGATGGGCGGACCATGTTTCTCAAGAGCTCGCTCCACCGTTGCCAAAGCCATTTCCACGCCGGCGCAGAATCCCCGCGGCTTAGCAAGAACCACCTTTTCGACTGTCATGACGATTCTCAATCTGGATGATTCATATACGGCTGTCAACATGTTCTAGCGCCTTGCCGGCGGCGACAAACGGTCATCGGAGTAGGCTCAAAAGTCTCTCGCTAGCGACTGAAGCCCCGTTGGTCGCAACTGCCGGCCAATGCTTCTTCCTTGTCAAAAGCCGCTTCAGGTAGGGTGTTAAATTGGCGCATATCAGATCATCCTGAGGAATGAATTCAGCCGTGGCATAGTCCTCGAGCGTCCTCACGAGATACGGATATTCCGCGAAATCGCCGCGATCGGTATATAGTAGTGGAACTTGATGTCTGATCACGTCAGCAACAATGCCATAGCCAGGTTTGCTAACAATCACGTCGGCAGCGCGAACAAGGTCCACATAGCTACGCTGAGCGTTAGGAAGCATCAGCAAATTAGGTTCATTTCGAAGCGCATCGCCGGTGATAATAAAAAAAAATTCTTTCTGCCGCAGCAATCTATCCAGCTGTAATCGCCCAAGCCCATAACCCCCAAAACTCAAAAGAACAGCGGTGGACACATCCGGTATTCCGAGTCTCTCGCGGGCCTCTGTCCGATCCAGCGCTGAAGACCGGGTAATAAATGGAATGCTTTCTCGCGCTGGGAAGATTTCCACTTCACAACTATAGGGAAGGGTCAGGGCAAGCGTTGTCGTACGGTAGAAGTTCTCCATATCTTCGACCAGGGGCAGAAAGTCTGGAAGAGTTTGCAAAAAGCCTCTATAGATGCCGCTCCAGGAAAAATTTGTGATCGCTACCGAAGGAATGCCGGCTCGGGCGGCCACTTCAAAACAGAGAGGTGGGACGTCGCCGACAATAAGGCCGATGTTATGCTTTGCTACAAAAGCTAGTTCTTGCTCGATTAGAGAAGGAATACGGGCATGCAAAGCCTTGCAAGCCTCCAGCGTACGCCCGAGTTCCATCTGCAGGCTGTCATCTTGAACAATCCCGACGTCCAGCGCCTGCGAGCTTTGTTCCACAGAATAGAGCGGATGCTCAAAGAGCCATTCCGGAACTGTGCTGCGGACGTAAACGGTCAGCTCCGGACAGCGCTCCTTCAGGTTCCAAATGACCTGGCACGAACGGACCGCGTGGCCGTAGCCATGGCCGGTGATATAGTAGAGAAGTGATTTCAAGGTTGCTTTGATCTATGCGAATTTTAAATTGTAGGCTAGGTTAGCTATGATTTGATTGTCAATACATCGCGTTGAAGATGCAATTCCGCGTTGACTCTGCTCGAGGAGAAATCTTATGACCGGCACCATCAAGAAAATAATCCGACCAAAGGGCTTTGGGTTCATTACTCCGGATGATGGCAGCGAAGAGGTTTTCTTTCACCGGGGCAGCATGGCGCCTCGTAATCAGATAGAAGACTTCAATGAAGGCGACACGGTTCAGTTCCAAACCCGAAAGGGCGAGAAAGGCCCCGTCGCTTTTGACCTAAAGATTCGGTGAAGTAATCCTTTCCGACCGCACTCAAACCGTTCTGTATCTCGCGTACGGTGCCGATCGCATTACCTGCATCCCTGGACACGACCGAGCGCTGACGAACGACTGCGAATATATTCCGCAAGCCAAGAGGTTAGGTTTTGATGCGCCGTACTCTGTGTTAGCGTTCATTGAAGGAGGTAGTCCAGGTGGATGCGAAACACACAAACCGTTTGGTGCATGAGACCAGCCCCTATCTGCTCCAGCACGCCCATAATCCTGTCGATTGGTACCCGTGGAGTGACGAAGCTTTCGCTAAGGCTAAAGAAGAGAATAAGCCGGTTCTACTGAGCATTGGTTACTCCGCATGCCACTGGTGTCATGTTATGGAGCGCGAGTCCTTCCAAAATGAGCAGATCGCGGAACTGATGAACAACCTCTTTATCAACATCAAAGTGGATCGCGAAGAACGCCCGGACGTGGATGAAATCTATATGAATGCTGTACAAATGCTGACCGGCAGGGGAGGTTGGCCAATGACGATGTTTCTTACTCCCGACCGGCATCCATTCTATGGCGGCACATACTTTCCACCGCAGGATCGTCATGGCATGCCGGGCTTTCCACGTATTCTCCAAGGTGTGGCGCAGGCTTATCGCGACAAACCCGACGATGTTCAGAAAAGCGTTGGGCAAATTCTATCGGCTCTCAACCAAATGTCTCACTCCGACGATCATGAACATGCCTTCGCCCCGGATGCAATTGGCAAAGCTGCCGAACAGATTGCGAGTGCTTACGATGCCGAGAATGGCGGTTTGGGGCAAGCACCGAAATTTCCCAACCCCGGTGTTTACGAACTATTTTTGCGCCAGCATCATCATTCAGGAACCGAACGTTTTCTCAACATGGTCACCCACACCCTAACTAAAATGATGCTAGGCGGAATCTACGATCACTTGGGCGGTGGATTTCATCGCTACTCAGTCGACGAGAAATGGCTCGTGCCTCATTTCGAGAAGATGCTTTACGATAACGCACAGCTGGTTCGAACTTTGGCGCTGCTGTACCGAGCTACCGGTAACAAGCTCTTCAGGCGTGTGATGGAAGAAACTTTGGATTATTTGATCCGTGAAATGCTGCATAGTGAAGGGGGATTCTACTCGACCCAAGATGCCGACAGCGAAGGTGAGGAAGGTAATTTTTTTGTCTGGAGCCGGAAAGAAATTAATCAGATCCTTGGCGAAGAAGACGGCGAAATTTTCACCCGCGTTTACGACGTTACTGAATTGGGAAATTTCGAAGGCAAAAACATCCTTCACCCGATTTTGACTGTCGCCCAAGCGGCCGGGTTGTTCAAGAAAACTCCGGACCAAATTGAAACGCTAATAGCTCAGGCGAAGCAGAAGCTTTTCGCAGCGCGCGAGAACCGCGAAAAGCCATTCCGTGACGAGAAGATCATTACGTCTTGGAACGGCCTGATGCTGTCAGGTTTGGCTGAAGCTCTCAAGATCTCGGCGAAGCCAAGTTTCTTGGCAGCCGCCCACCGGACTATCCAACTCATTTTCACAAAAATGTTTTCGGATGGCTTGCTACTCCATACGTATAAAGACGGGAATGCGAAACAATTAGGGTTCCTGGATGATTATGCTTTCTTGGCGGTCGGATTATTAGATTTTTACGAAACCACTCTAGAACGTTCTGCATTGGAACGGGCCGTCGAACTTACCGAGGTCATGGTACGGGAGTTTTGGGATTCATCCGAAGGAGGTTTTTTTTATAC
This sequence comes from Candidatus Binatia bacterium, assembly GCA_025924215.1. Taxonomy (GTDB): domain Bacteria; phylum Desulfobacterota; class Binatia; order UBA9968; family UBA9968; genus WHTF01. The sequence goes on along the minus strand of JAICEJ010000278.1, from coordinate 2,228 downwards.
GGGGAACTCCCATGAACAATTAATTAGCCGCACCAAACCGGTTTTCGATGCATCGGTTCCGTCTGGTAATGCCAAAGCGACCGAGTTGTTGCTGCGGCTTTATCACTCAACGGGAAAGGAAGATTTTCTCGTCAAAGCTGAAACGGTCCTGCGCTCGTACTCACACGCAATGGAGAGTCAGCCGTTTGGGTTTGCCCACATGTTATGCGCTTTGGACTTTCACTTAGGAAAACCGAAAGACATTGTCCTAGTAGGCAAACCGGATGATTCAAGAACCACCGAGTTGCTCGCGCTAATCAATTCGCTCTATCTCCCCAATATGACCCTGCAACTCGTCAGTCCCGACGAACGTCTGGACGAGATCTCACCGCTGCTTGCGGGCAAAACGCAGATCAACGGTATCGCCACGGCTTATGTATGCCATAACTATACGTGCTCAGCGCCGCTAACTGCGCCCGAAGAACTTAGATCTTTGCTGGTAAGTCAATGAGCTTTATTCGATCACCCTTTTCGCTTACCTGCGGGCATATTATATTGGGCTGGAACGCGTCGTGATCATACCAATAATTCGCTCCAGGTCAGGAAGACTGTAGTATTCTATTTCGATTTTCCCCTTATTGCTTCGCGCCTTGGGCAATACTCTTATCTTAGTTCCGAGCGCCCGCTGCAACTCTTCAACGAGAGAACGGAGATCCGGATCAACCGCAGGCGACTCTCGTCGGCGTCGTCTGCCAGCCTTCAAGTTGCGCACCAATTTTTCAGTCTCGCGCGTTGAAAGCGCTCTAGCGAGGACTTCACGGTACGCCGTTATGATAACTGCTTCGCTCTGCAATCCCAGCAAGGCTCTCGCTTGTCCCGCGGGCAGGTTGCCAGAGGCCACTTCTTGCTGCACTTCGGAGGGCAGCGCTAAAAGCCGCAAAGCGTTCGTAACGGCGGGCCGGCTTTTACCAACTTTGTCCGCCACTTCTTCCTGACTCCAGGTAAACTCATCCTGTAGGCGGCGGTAGCCGGTGGCCTCTTCGATGGGGTTTAAATCCTCCCGCTGAAGGTTTTCGATCAGTGCAAGCTGAAGCGCATCACGGTCGCTTGCCTGTCTTACGACTACCGGCACCGTACTTAATCCAGCCTTCATCGCGGCGCGCCAGCGGCGTTCGCCAGCTATCAATTCGAATCGCTCACCCTTCGGTCGAACGACCAATGGTTGAATGATTCCTTGATTACGGATCGACATCGCTAACTCTTGAAGCTTGATTTCGTCGAAGGCCCGGCGGGGCTGGAATGGGCTTGGGCTGATCTTGTCGATGTCCACCTGCGTCTTAGGATCGTCCCTCGAGGTGTTCTGAACAGACTGAGGCGGTGCGACTGGGATTAGGGCGCTAAGACCTTTACCCAATCCCGTTTTCTGTAATGACATGTGTGTCTCCCTGTGCAATTAGTTCTTTTGCTAAATCCAGGTAATCTTGCGCCCCGCTAGAGCTTGGATCATATAAACAAACCGGCTTGCCGTAACTTGGGCTTTCGCTCAGACGTACGTTTCTGCGGATGATCGACTTAAATAATTTTTCGGGAAAATGTCTTTGGATCTCCTCGACCACTTGGTGCGAGAGTCGATTCCGGCTATCAAACATCGTTATGATTATACCCTGAAGTTCCAAAAAAGGGTTTAGCCCTTGTTTGACCAACTGCCAGGTCTCAAGGAGAGCGCTCAGTCCTTCGAGAGCATAGTATTCGCTTTGAATCGGAATCAATAAGGAATTCGCTGCAGTCAAACTGTTCAGGGTCAAGAGGCCCAAAGATGGCGGGCAATCAAGAACAATAAAGTCATACTGGTCAGTCAAGGGAGCTAACGCATATTTTAGGCGATATTCACGTCGGTCGGCTTCAACCAACTCGATCTCAGCACCTACCAAGTCTTTGGATGCGGGAGCGACAAACAACAAAGGCAGTTCGGTTCCACAAATTACTTCGGCCAGCACATGCGTTCCAGTAATAACGTCGTAAAGACTCGATGGTAGTTCAGAACGATTCAATCCCAAGCCGGTTGTACTGTTTCCCTGGGGATCTACATCAACCAACAATGTTCTTTTACCCTCGATCGACAAGGAAGCTGCCAAATTGATCGAAGTCGTGGTTTTCCCGACACCACCTTTTTGGTTAGCAATCGCGATGACTTTTCCCAAAGGTATTCCTGGATAAATTAGCTAGTTAGAGTTGGGGATTGTCGGAGG
>JAICEJ010000277.1 GCA_025924215.1 Candidatus Binatia bacterium | reverse complement strand
TCAGGCGACATGGCTGTGTGTGACCCGGTTGTTCAAATCATGTCACTTGGAGTGGGATAAGAGAACGTCAGTTGCAGCAGAAAGGAACACTTATGCGCCGCAAACCGAAATACCTCTTGGCAAGCCTGATTGTGGGTTATGTCATCACGGGAGTTGCCTGGGCGGCTGGCGACGAAGGATTCTATAAAGGAAAAACGCTTCGTTTGATCGTAGCTTTTGCCCCTGGCGGAGGTTTCGACACATACAGTCGGGCCATTGGCCGGCACATGAGCAAACACATTCCGGGCAATCCTTCGGTTATAGTTGAGAATATGACCGGCGCCGGTGGCTTCATTCATGCCAATTACATGTATCGACAGGCCAAGCCCGACGGTCTCACCCTCGGCAATAATATCGGCGGCTTGATCTTGCAGCAGATAATGGGAGCAAAGGGAGCCGATTTCGACGGCAAAAACTTCGAGTTCATCGGGGCGCCGTCCATCGACAATCCGGTTTGCGTGCTGACCAAGGCCAGCGGCATCACCAGCGTGGATCAATGGTTTGCCGCGAAGCAGCCCGTGAAGCTGGGGGGAGTTGGCGCGGGCGGCACGGCTTCCGATGTTGCCAGGGCGGTCCAAGCGGCACTGAAGCTGCCGATCAGAGTCGTCGAACCCTATAAAGGCACGGCTGAAATCAAATTGTCTGCCGAAAGCGGGGAGCTGGATGGAGGTTGTTGGGCTTGGGAGTCAATGAAGACGATGTGGCCGGGAGCGCTGAAAGAAGGGGACGTGAAAGTTGTTCTCATGGTGATGCCAAAAAAACATCCTGAGCTTCCCAATGTTCCGCTCGCTATTGATTACGCCAAAACTGACGACGCGCGCCGCATTTTGAAGTACGCCGTTCATGATATCGCCACGCTTACGCGCATCTATTTCGTGTCGCCCGCAACGCCTAAGGACCGCGTTGAAATACTGCGCAAAGCTTTCGCCGACACCCTCAAGGATCCAGAGTTTCTCGCTGACGCGAAGAAGTCGAAACTGGACATCGAAGCAGTGGCCGGCGAAGAGTTGCAACGGCTTGTGCAGGATCTATACAAAATCGATCCGTCAACGCTGGCAAGACTAAAAGAGGTGCTGTTGCCGAAGTGACGACCGTACGCGGCCGCATGAGCAGTCGCTTTCGGAACTGCCCGAAGCGCAGCTTTTTTCAATATGCTGGCCAGCGCGCATCGCACCAACGGCGCCGCCGTCTTACGAGTGCGCGCAGCAACGTTCAACGCAATCACTGCGTGAGACTCTATTAAGCAATGCCGTCGAATGTTCGAGCTGACGCAGCACCGACACGAGTTCAACTGTCGTCGGGGCCGCTTATAACTGCTTTCAAGGACTCAGCACAGAGGCCCTGTACATCCGCATCCTGGTGGTAGCGACCTTCGCTGGACAAAAACCTGACTCCTACGATCGTCCCCAGTCATTTCCGATGAAATTCGAAACGCATTGCTAGTTCTTTGCCAGCACTACCAGGATCGTTCCCGTCACCGTGAGCAGCGCGCCGATGATGACGCGTAAATTAATCGCTTCCAGATCTCTAAGAAAGATGGCCGTAAACAGTAGAGTCAACACGGGATTGGAACTGACTAGAGGCTCGACGATGACGACTTTGCCATGACTGAGAGCGTAAAAAACCGACAGCGTCGCTGCGGTATTGAATAGAGCCGCGGTGAAAAGCCAGCCTGCGCTACGGCGCGTGAGCTTTAACGCCGCTTTGCCGCCGCGAACCTGCAGCAGGGCGAACGAGAAGAACGCGGCCGAGCCCGCCGTGATCGCGGCCGCGAGCACTGGAACGGGAACGTAGTCCAGACCGGCCTTGCGTAAAATCGCCGAGGCGCCGAAAGCCGTGGCGCCGATCAAGGGATAGATTACATCCAGCTTACGCCATGGGCCTTGCGCGGGCTTCGACACCGACAGCGAAATGACGCCGCTGATCACCAGCAGCGTGCCGACGATGTTCTGCGGCACCCAGGCTTCGGCAAGAAAGATTACCGCGAAGATCGAGGCAAAGATCGGCGATGAATTAGCGACGGGCACCGAGCGCGCCACGCCGATTTTTTCGATTCCCACATAGCTCATGGTACGGCCGATGCCGGGAGCGAAAATGCCGGCCGCTACAAAGATCAGCGAGACCGGCGTCCACAGAGCCGAGAAGGGCGCAAAAAAGGGAAACATGAGCCATAGCACCGCCGCCGTCATCGACAACGAGATGAACGAGCCGGTCATCGCGTTGGATTCGACCAAGCCGCGCCGGATGAAGATATGCGCGATAGAAAAGAAGAGCGCCGCCTGAAACGAAAAGTAAATATCCATGGGTTATTTTGCTGTGACTACCAGCACGGTGCCGGTGATGATGATGACGGCGCCGAAAATATCGCGGGGCGTCAGTTGCTCCAGGCCACGGAAGAACAAAGCGCTCCAGAGAATCGTCAGCAGCGGATTGCACGCGACCAGCGGTTCCACACGAACGACCTTGCCGAGATTGAGCGCGGAGAAAAACGAGAGAATCGCGCCCATATTCACCAGGGCCGCGGCGAAGAGCCATACGGTGCCGCGCCGCTCGAATTTGAGAGCGCTTTGCCTGCTGCGAAAGCCGACGATCAGCAGGAAAAAGAAAAAAGCCGAGCCGACTGTCACCGCCGCGGCGAGAAGCGGGTCCGGCACCTCGACTAGGCCGCGCTTGCGGAGCAGGGTGGAGATGCCGAACGCGACCGCCCCGAGGAGCGGGAAAACGATGTCCTTTCTGCGCCAGTCCGTAGCAACCGACGCTCGGGCGGAGGAGAGTACGGCAATGCCAGCGATCACGAGGCACGTGCCCAGAATGTTCTGCGCCAGCCATAGTTCGCCTAGAAGCAACACCGCAAACATGGAGGAAAAGATCGGTGAAGTGTTGACGATGGCCGAGGCGCGCGCCACGCCGATGCGCTCCATGCCGATGTAGCCCAGAGTCTGGCCGATGGCGGGCGCAAACAGGCCGGCGGCGGCGAAATACCCCGTCGCGGAATTTTTCAGCAGGCCGAGCGGGGCAAGTAGAACTGCGAGAATCCAGAATCCCGTCGCACTGGTGCCGAGGGATATCAGCGAGCCGGTAAGAGCATTGGAATAAACCAGGCCGCGGCGCACGAAGATATGAGCGACCGAAAAGCACAATGCGGCCTGCAGCGCGTAGTATTCAGCCATGGTGTCCGGGCAAGAAAATGGCCGCTTCAGTGAAGCTTGCTGAGAACAGATTTATGCGGACGGCGGCAGCCATGCTTCCTCATGCTGATTCCCAACCGCTCCGCGCTCCGACCATGCGCCGCTGCGCGCCGTGTGCAGAGAACCCGTAGCGTCAGATTTAAAATGAGACATGCAGTCATTCGCCATCCCAAGGCGTCACGTGCAACTCATGTTAGTGTCCATCCGCGCTATCATCCGCGCGCGCTACATAGGCAGATCAATCTGCTGGCGGCTGTTGAAACTCACGCAGGAGCGGCGCGAGGTCAACTGTTCGCAGCGCGTCAACGGCAGCTTCCCAACGCCCCTCCGCACACAGGCCCTGCATGCCGGCATCCTCGTACGCTTGAAGGACCGCGTCGAGGCATAGCTCTCGAATGCGTTTGGCGAGATCTTCTACGTCCATATAGCTCCCACGGAACAGGTTCGATTAGAAGGATGGTATTTTCAATCCGCGGCGAGGTCGAGCATGAGTAATTCACTTATTGCGTCTGACAAACAGTTGCTGCACCGAGAATTGTTTCTTCGGCTTTCGGGGCTTATTTTCCTCGATATTGGAGCTTAGAAATTTTACGCCGGTATTCCGATATTCTCACGGGCGGCCAAACGCAGCCATTCTTATTGAGTTCAGGATTACCTAACGATCCGCCGTTGAGAAAGCCAAAGAGACTCCGGTTACCATCCGGCTCGATTATCGGCACTCAGACAGACGGGGGAGAAACTCAGGCTGGCAATGACAGTAAGCAAAGCCAGTAAAGAAGCTGTCTTTAGCTGCGCCAGCTCAAAGTTTCATGAATTTCTCCTAAATAGGGGGTATGCAGCACTTTCCTCTAATCGGATTGATAGATGATCATGCCCATCGGCGTGGGATTGAACCCGTTGCAGGGGTTGCGCTCCTGCGGGCAGTTAGACACCGCCACCAGCAGGTCCATTTCTGCTTTGAGATCGTAGAAGTCGCCGGCGCGGCTGGTCGGCTCTTTGATTTCCATCGATCCATTACCCTCGACCTCCACCCGCATGAACGGGACGAAGGCGTTGGGAATTTGTCGCCGGTCGAACCCGTGGGGAGCGAGCGCCATGGCGAAGTTGTCGCGGCAGTTGCGCGTCCCGGGGATGCCGTAGCGGATGCGGTTCAGCTCCTCGCTGCACATGGGGCCGTAGGCGTAGCTTTCTTCGTTGGAGTAGCCAGTGATGGTCATCATGGGATTGCAGATGACCGAATAGAGTACGTCTCCCTGGCGCAGCTCGCGCCGCTTGTTCAGTAGCAGAGTGTTGCCCAGGTTGAGGTCTTCTGTCAGATCAGATTCGTTGAAGCAAACCAGATCCGGCACCTGTTTGCCTTCGATATCCACGAACCGCAGAATCTGCCCGCGGCTCAACGTAAAGGCAGAGTACTCTTTAGCAGGGATGATCCATTCTTTAATGATCGTGCCCGGTACGGGATAGCATCGCATCGCTTGGTCGTTCGCCATGGTTCGGGTCCTCTTGCGTCTTTTAGCAAGCGTAGAGAACATCAACACCGGACTTGGAATTACCCAGTCCTTACTCCAAGGCAACTTTAATGTCCAGTTTTGATAACCGCAAAACGTAAACAGCTAAGAATGTCGTAGGCGGTCAGATTTTTTTGCGTATTCTTTGAATCTAGTGTGTGGTGTTGAGGTAAGGGTATGAGGAAAGAGAAAAGGGAGAAGTCAGGTTTTACTCTCAACCCGCATTCGACCTACTGCTTTCCCCGGCTCAAACCCGCCGAACCATTTCACCTTTTGGTCAGCAGCGCCGCTGCGAGTTCGCGCCACTCCCGCAGTGGCAGCGCCTGGGGGTCCGCGGGAAGCACCTGAATGCAAACGTGGCTAGCGCCCGCGGACCGATGCGCGTGAATCCGATCGGTAACAGCACTTAAATCACCCCAGGCGACGATGGAGTCAACCAACCGGTCGCTGCCGCTGTCGGTCAGGTCCGTGTCGGCAAATCCGAGCCGGCGCAAATTATTCACGTAATTGGGTAAGGCGAGATACCTGGAGGTATGCGCTCGCGCGATCTCTCGTGCTTTGGTTGCATCGGTTTCAAGTACGACGGCCTGTTCTACCGCCAACACGCGATCACTGCCCAAGATTTCACGGGCGCGCGCGGTGTGTTCGGGAGGAACGAAATACGAATGAGCGCCGTCGGCTCGCTCGGCCGCCAGCCGTAGCATTTGAGGGCCCAATGCTGCCAACACTCTGATGGGTTTGATACTGGGAGGCACGGCACGGTAGGGAGCGCGATCCATTCCATCCAGATATGCCCGCATAGAGGCGATAGGCTTGCCGTAAGTATGGCCTCTTAGCTGTTCGACAAGCGGAATGTGGCTGACACCGACACCAAGCAGAAACCGCCCCGGATAAGCTTCAGCCAGAGTATTCTGTCCGGCAGCGGTGGTTACCGGATCGCGAGCGTAAATATTGGCAATGCCGGTGGCCACGACTAGTCGGCTGGTTGCGCTCAGAAGTATGGCTGCATTCGTAAGCGATTCACGGCCGACACTTTCGGGAAACCAGATCGCGCCGAACCCGTGCTGTTCGAGCTCCGCGACAGCATCTCGGACCTTGGCGGCAGGCTGATAGTCAAACTGCGCCGTCCAGATTCCGATGGGTCCCAGTTCCATGGCAGAAGAGTTCATTTCCGCTCCTTTCCTTCCTGCATAGTTTAAGATGGGATGCAGATCGTGGTGCGGATAATAAGTAACCTATCAGACGACATCGACAAAAGAAGGCCAGTCCAAAATTACAGGGCCGCGTGTGGCCTGCGGCAGTGCATCTTCCGGGAACTGCGGCCAATTGTGCATTTCGCCTTGGACTCAAAACTCGGGCCTGAATATCAAGGATCTGAAGACCGTCATGGTGGGAGGCTCTTCACCCCGGATCGCCGCCGTTAAGACCGGCCAATCAGATTTCACCGTGGTCACGGGGTCCGGAAAAGTCGAGGGAGAAAAAGCTGAGCTGAAGGTCAACGTCAACATGGCGATGAATTTGCCATTTCACTCACTTGTACAATCGCGGCCGGAAAAATGATTCGTAAAAACCCCGCCGAAGTTCGGGGCATGGCCGAGCAATGGTGGATGCTCTGCACTTTTATCGAACTCCGGAAGGAAGATGTGCTCAAAATCATGGCGAAATATACGCGAGGAATTAGCAGGTCTGCTCTGGAACGGGGCTACGATTCCTTCAACAAACTTCCCGTCGAAGACACGTATCCTACGCTGGAGGGAATCAAAAATATCCTCGAGATTCAGGCGAGGATCGATCCCAAGGCGGCGATGGCCAGACCGGAGGACTTCGTCGACTTCGCTTTCTCGACGAGCTCAAGAAAAGCGGCTACCTCGATAAGCTTTACGGCCGGAGCTAAAAACGTAAGCCAGCGTCCCGCATCATTGAATCACGGCAATCGCTTGTATCTCGAGCATCATCTCAGGGTGCGCAAGCTCCTTGATTCCGATCAGAGCGCTTCC
>JAICEJ010000276.1 GCA_025924215.1 Candidatus Binatia bacterium | reverse complement strand
TATTGCTTGTTTGGCGGCTTTGCTTATGGATCTTTTCTCCGGAACTGCCTAGCAGGTTGCCCGCTGCCGGTCAAATCAGTTCTATCCCCAGTCGATTGTGACTTCACTGCGCCTATCTCGTCATTTCGGGAAATTCTCGTCGAACGTCGACTTGAACTGTTGAACGCCTGTGCTTCAAGCAGTTGAAAGCTGTAATTCGAACGGAATTTGTATAGGATCGCGCAATCAAACGAACAGGAGGCGACTTTGAAATCTGGCATTAACAAAGTCGATGTGCCGGCAGAGCACTATGACAGGCTGTTTATCCCGGTCGCTTGCGTGGTATCGATAACGACTGTCGATCCAGCCGGTCGAGTCAACGCGGCATCTTTTGCAACTTGCGTGAGAGTGCATCACGAGCCTACCTGCATCGCGTTCTGCGTTGACTCGCATAAGGACACCTATCGAAACGTTCTCGCAACGAACGAGTTCGTGGTCAATATTCCGTCTTTCGATCGCGAGATCTTGGAAAAAGTCAGAACACTCGGGTTGCCTTTTGCTCCCGGAGTCAACGAGCTCGAAAAAGCCGGTCTCACGGCCTTGCCGTCAAAAGTGGTAAAGCCGCCGCGCATTGCCGAGTACAAAAGCCATTTTGAATGCTGCGTCGAGTGGACCAAAGAGTGGTTTGGCACCCGGCTGATGGTGGTCGGGAGGGTTGTTGCTGCTTCAGTCGATGAGGACTGCATCGATCAAGATGGCTGGGCGATTTTAAACAAGCTCCGACCGGCGCATTACTGCGGCCAGGCGTACTCCGGCGACAACAAGCACCGCTTCGTCGCATCGTACGAAATGATCGAGGTCGACACCGTGTACGATGGACCCGAAGCCAGCGGTAAAGACCCGCGTCGGCCGTAACTTTTAACGAGAGAAGGTGCCTGGTGAAATCGAAGTCATTCGTCTTGCTGTCTTTGTTTCTTTGGCTCTCCACCTCAACTTGGTTGGGACCCATAGCGAACTTGGACTTTATAAATCCCGTTGCCGTCCATGCCCAAAGCAAACCTTTCTATGAAGGTAAAACGGTCAGAGTGATCGTAGGTCCTTCGGGAGGTTATGACTATTGGGCGCGGCTTCTCGCGCGCTATGTGCCGAAATACATCCTGGGCAATCCGAGTTTCGTGGTCCAGGCGATGCCGGGCGCGGGATCGGTAATCGCAACCAACTACGTTTATAATCTTGCCCAGCCCGACGGTCTCACGGTCGGCATGCCGACGCAGCAAATCTACATGGGCGAATTCGTCGGCAACGACGAAGTCAAATTTCAGATGCGGAGATTTCTCTGGATCGGTTCTCCCGACCGAAACCCCGCGATTCTCTATATCCGGGCGGACACTCCATTTAAGACCATTGACGATGTCATCAAAAGCAAGGTTGCGCCCAAGTGCGGCGGCACCGGCTGGGAAAGCTCGAGCCTGATTGTTGCCTTGGAAGAAGCGCTGGGTGCCAAGTTCGAACTTGTTTTGGGTTATCAGGGCGCCAACGAGGTCGATCTGGCTGTTGTCAGGGGCGAGGTCGTTTGCCGGGATCTTGGCCTGACAGCCCACTTTAGCAGAGAGCCGTTTCTTTCGTGGCACGCAAAGGGTTTCGACCGCCACCTACTACAGACCGGGCGCAAGCGCGATCCGCGCGCCGCAGAGACACCGACTATATTCGAGCTGATGGATCGGTACAAAACTCCGGAGGTCAACCGCCGAGCTATGGAGGTTTTGGCGGCGGGAGAGGGCTTCGGTCACCCGATGATGGCTCCCCCAGGTACGCCTATGGATCGAGTGAAAATACTCCGCGACGCCTATGCGAAAGCGCTCGCCGATCCCGAGCTCGTTGCCGAGGCACAGAAAGGCGGCTGGGTGATTGAGCCGGTTTCAGGCGAAGAGCTACAGAGCTTAGCCGAGCGCATCATGGTGCAGCCAGCCGAGGTGGTAAATCAGGTTAAAAAGATTTTAAGAGTCAAATAGAACACCGCAAAAAATAAAAGGCGCTATTTCGGCCAAGGAAATCGCGTCGGTACAAATTATGGATCGACCATTGGTACAGTCGAGAGAGCATGGAAGCGCTCGCCAAGGATTGCGAGTTCGTCAATTTACGCGGAGTTCATCCGCCGTTGAAAGACGCCGATAAAATTAAATTCGTCGAAGAGATCCAGCGCAGCGAGAGCGATTACAAGCAGCTCGGCGAGAAATACGCAAAGTTTTTCAAAAAATGAAATGCGATGCGCTGTATTCAATGGTCCGACTGGAGGGCGCGAACCGCTTTTTCTAGGGCGTTGAGCGCGCCCTCGTATAGCTCCTTGCCGATCTCCGGAGTGGCCGCCGACGGCATGCCGATCACACCTTGCGCCGAATGCTCCTTCATATTGATGTAACGTTTGATCCCGCTCGTCGGCCCCGGCGGCTCGATGCCGAGAACACCCTCGGGGATAGCTTGCCGATCGACCAGCTTGGGCGCGAGGTAAAGCATCAGCGATGTTTCGAGCTCACCGGAATGACCCATGCCGCTCGATATGGTTTTCTTGAGCGACTTGACGAGATCCGGCACCAAGTCCCAATAAGCCAATGTGTTCACGGTCAAGCCGAACTCGACGAAGAGTTCTTGTCCCAGCACTTCCAAGCTAGAGCGATTGCCGCCGTGGCCGTTTAACAGCACGATTCGGCGGAAGCCATGATGATGTAGCGAACCGCAGATGTCATGTAAAACGTCGATGAAGACTCTGGCGCGCAAAGTGATGGAGCCCGGAAAATCCATATGGTGCGCCGAAACACCGGCCCAGAGCGACGGCACCAGCAGGACGTCCGGGATTTTCTGCTCGAGATCCTCGGCCAGGCGCGACGCGCAAAAAACATCGACCTGAAAGGGCAGGTGCGGACCATGTTGCTCCATGGACCCCACCGGAATCAGGGAAACTATTTTTTCTCGGTCGAGCTTTTCCACTTCCGGCCAGTGCAGTTCAGCGAGTTTCATATTCGTCACTCCCCCGCGAGAATCGTTTCGAGATTGTTACCAAATCACCTATCGCGCTAGCAAGCGATTCCGATTCAGGGTAGCTCCTTTGGTTGACGCCTAACTGAGATTGCTTCTCAGACGTGAAGGTATCCCTTGACAGTACGAGCGGCTCGTCGTAGACGGCGGAATGTACGACAAGTGCTACCGAGAGTTGGGTCGTTGTTGGTTGCTCGGCAATCCGGTTGTGTGTCATCGCGGCTATGTCGCAGCAGCTTGTTGTTCTGTCGACAAAAACATTGTGAAAGGAGCAATGAAAAATGCCAGTCAGAATTTTAAAACGTTTGCCGGTGAGCTTCCGGTTTTTACCAACCGCTTGCGCTGTTCTGTTGATGGCGGTGGCTGTCAGTACCCAACCCGCTCATGGCGCGGCGCCGTTCTATGAAGGGAAAACAATTCGGATCATCGTTGGAACCTCGCCAGGTGGCGGGTACGATACCTACACACGCCTTATTGCCCGCCATTTCAGCAATCATATTCCCGGCAAACCTGCCATCATCGTTGACAACATGCCCGGAGCGGGCGGATTGGTTTCGGCGAATCATCTCTTCAAGGTGGCCAAACCCGACGGTCTCACCATCGGCCATTTCGTTGGCGGACAATTTCTTCAACAGCTCCTCGGCAAGCCCGGCATTGAATTCGATGCGCTCAAATTCGAATACGTCGGGGTGCCTGCTCAGGACAATTTTGTCTTTGGAGTAGCCAAGACCACGGGCATCACCGACAGCGAGCAATGGTTGGCATCGAAGACAGCGGTCAAGTTCGGCGCGATAGCGGCAGGTGACGGCACCTATGATATTCCCAAGGTTGCCGAAGTCGCTCTCGGCCTGCCGATCCAGGTGGTTTCGGGTTATAAAGGGACCGCGCCGATTCGCTTGGCGTTCAACAGCGGCGAGGTCGAGGGCCTGAGCAATTCGTGGCAGTCGTTTCGCTCGACGTGGAGGAAAGAGCTTGATAACGGCGAGGTGATAATTGTGCTTCAGGTTAGTGCCAAGCCTCATCCGGATCTTCCCAAGGTGCCTTTGACCATGAGTATCGCCAAGACAGACGAGGCGCGAAAACTGATGCAGGCAGTGGCCCAAGCTCATGGCGCCGCGGTGCGTCCTTACGTGTTGCCTCCAGGGACGCCGAAGGATCGAGTGGAGATCCTGCGCACCGCTTTTATGGAGACTGTCAAAGATCCGGAATTGCTCAAGGAGGCGGCCAAAGCCAATTTGGAAATCAATCCGGGATCGGGCGAAGATCTCGAGCGCAACGTCAAAGAGCTTCTTCGTCTTGACGCCCCGCTGGTCGCGCGGCTTAAAGAAATTCTGAAATAGGCGGGCAAATGGCGGCTTCAACTTTTATCTTTAACAATCCGCGGGTCGAGCGCATCGTTTCCGGGCCGGGATCGATTGAAAAATTATTCGGTGAGATCGACGGGCTTGGCGGAACACGCGCAATGCTCGTGGTCTCGCCGTCAGTCGCCAAAACGTTCTTGCTCGATCGCATCAAGTCCGGACTCGGAGCGAAATGCGTCACGGTTTTCGATCAGGTCAAACCGCATTCGCCGACGGAGTCGATTGCCAAAGCCGTCGAGAGCGCGCGCGAAGCGGACATCGATGTGCTGGTCAGCGCAGGTGGCGGAAGCGCCATCGATAGCGCCAAAGGGATCGCGGCTTTGCTGGCCGAAGGCGGCTCTTTGCCGCGCTTGGGCGTGCGCTTTACGCCGCCTAACAAGAAAGAAGTACCGCCTATGCCGGCGCCGAAGCTGCCGCATATCGCGATCCCGACGACACTCTCCGGCGGAGAGTACAGTTACTCGGCAGGCATCAGCGAAGGCGGCAAGAAGTATATCGTCGCCGACCCTAAACTTGCCCCGCGCGTGGTGCTTCTCGATCCCGAGGCGGCGGCCACCGCGCCGGCAAGATTGCTCGCTGCCTCGGGAATGAATGCATTGGCCCATTGCGTCGAGGCGGTGTACTCAACCGAAACGCAGCCGCTCACCGACGCCTACTGTCTCAGGGGTATTGGGCTAATCGCGCGCTACCTGCCGCGCGCCGTGGAAAATTCCCGGGACCTCGAAGCATTGAGTCACGTTCAGGTGGCAGCCTGTCTTTCCGGCATGGGGGTTTACAGCGCTTGGACCGGCATTCATCATGCGATCGTTCACGTGATCGGCGGCCGCTATAAAGCGCCCCACGCCGAGATCCATGCTTTAATGCTGCCCTACGCCATGCGCTGGAATCTCGACGCCACGGTGGCAGCGCACGCGCGGATGGCCCGAGAGATCGGCATCGAAGGCGCAGATGAAAACGCTCTGGCCGCCGCCGTTCCTGAGCATGTTTTTGCCATGAACCGGAGGATGGGGCTGCCGCTGCGACTGCGTGAGCTGGGCGTGCCGCGCGAGGGTCTCAGACAGCTCGCCAGCGATGCTTTGGATGATTACAGCATTCACACCAATCCCAAGCCGGTAACCGCCGCAGAGCAAGTGCTCGAAGTATTAGAGCAAGCCTGGTGATGGCGCGCCGCAGGCGTCGATCATGATGACTTCCGCGCAAGCATTCACTGCCGTCGATCAAGTTACCAGTGACAAAGAGATCGACCAACTGCTTGTCGATCTGCTGCGGTATCCCTCACCGCAGACCGAACGGCTCGAAGACGACCCTCAATTAAAAAAGTTTATCGCGGAAATGGTCGCGCCGCGTTTAGAGGAGTTGACCGGAAGCGCCGGCGCGATCGATGCCATGGGCAACTTGATCTGGCGCGTGGGCGGCGCGAGCGATGAAACCAGCAAGGGATTGCTGCTGATGGGCTACGCCATGACGTTTCCAGCCGCTTCGATGAAACAACCGTTCTCCGGCGCGTTCGTAGACGGTGAGGCGTTCGGCGCGCCGGCGCAGTGCGCTCTCGGACGAGGCGCATGCGAACAAAAGGGAGCTCTGGCGGCAATGATCTACGCTGCCGTCATCGTAGCGCGAACACAATTAAACTTGCGCGCGCCGCTAATTATGGCGGTGAGCTTGGCGGGGGAGACCGGCCGTCACGACGCGGCAAAATTTATTTTAGAAAATGATTCCATCAGAGCACACTCTGCCATCATCGGCCTGGGAACGAGCAATCGAATCTGCCTCGGCAACAAGGGCCGGATCGACGTCGAAATCATCGTGCGAGGCAAGTCGGCGCACAGCAGCATGCCCGAAGAAGGCATCAACGCCGTGGATGGATTTCGCCGGGTCATGGAACGTTTGGATCGATTGCCGCTCAAGGCCGGCCATCGCGGTCTCGGCAACGCCACCTTGACGGTGACACAAGTCACCAGCGGACCGGACATAAGCCATACGATCCCGGATGTTTGCCGCGCCATGCTCGATCGCAGGCTGTTACCCGGTGAGGACCCTGATGCGGCGTTTCGAGAAATTGAAGAAGCGCTCCGGGATTTGCGCGGCTGGTCCATCGCGGTCAGGCTCGGCGCTTTCATGTACCCCGCCGAGGTTGCCGCAGACGCCGCCATCGTGGCGGCAATCGATCGCGCCAGTCGCGAGTTGACCAAGAAGGAATCCGAATTGTTTTATTCGCCCGCCGCTCTGGACGCCGGATTTCTCAATCTCAATGGCATCGAGACGATTATGTTCGGTCCCGGCGATTTGCGCTTTGCGCACACCGATCGAGAGGCCGTCCCGCTACAAGAGGTTCGCGATGCGGCGAAGATTTACGCCGCCACCGCGCT
>JAICEJ010000275.1 GCA_025924215.1 Candidatus Binatia bacterium | reverse complement strand
GTTAACTTCGGTAGACTGAGGGGGATTGCTAGGCTTCAAGCTAGAATCCCCGTCAAAGATCCACTTGAAGCCTAAGTCTCAGTCACCTCGCAGACAAAACAATTATCATCAATCATGTCTGGACCACCTCCTTTCCCTGCTGACTTTTAGTTTAAGGAGCAAGGTGTCGGCTGTCAACAGGGAAGTGTCGCGCGCGGCCAATTTTTACATGCGGACGAATCGCGAGCGTAAAGAACTATGCCGACTGCCAGCCGATGAAACTGATCTGGCGACCAGTTTCTTTTTTTTCTCGTCGATATGAAAAAAATTCATCTTTGGCGCAGCTGGTACACGGACCGACTCGAAAGATCTGGCTTTGAGGAATGCCGGCGCGATGCAGAATGGTTTCATTTAGATTACGTAAATGGAGGTAACCCTTATTATCTCTGGTCTCGATTGAAGAAGTTGCGAGTTCAGCCCATTGTTCGATCAACGGCTGCGCTACGTCACGACCGATCTCGTAGCAACACGAGTCAATTGACGGGCCAAGGGCAACTTCCAGCTCCGAAGGCAACACGCCATAATTTTCCAGAAAGAATTTGACTGTCTTGCCGGCGATTCCTTTCAGAGTTCCACGCCAGCCGGCGTGAACGACCGCGACGATCCTCTGTTCCCGAGCCAGAAAAAGCATAGGCACGCAATCTGCTGTTAGGACCCCAAGGAAAGTATTCTGCTCGCGCGTCGCCATTGCGTCGCCTTCGCCGGCTTCTTTGAGGCGTGTGTCTTTGACCTCGATCAGGCAATCGCCATGAACCTGCCTCATAGTGACGATGCGGCCATCATGGATTCCAACGGCGAGCTTCATATCACAGACGTTCTGGCTGACGATCTTGGCATCGTCACCGACGCGATACGAAACATTGAGGCCGGCATAAGCTCCGACGCTTTTCCCACCCTGACGCCCCATAAAGCCGTGCAGTAAACTTGTGTCGTTTCCCCACTGCGGGACTGTCAACCAGTTGATCTTCATACCCGGTATTATGTTTGGATCGTCCGCGCGACGCAACTCGATGGAGAAACCCCGGGCCAGTTATTCACTCTTGCATTGTGGCCCAATTTCGCCGAAATATACCCCGATAGCCTCGGCAGCGCTACATGACAAACGGACGATACATCGGCACGCTCAAACAAGCCGGCTTCTTTGCTTTTTTTTGTACCCAATTTCTCGGCGCCTTCAACGACAACTTTTATAAGATCGTCGTATCTCTGGTGGCGCTCAACGCCGCAAGCCCGCAAAGCGACAGCTTATATGTCGACCTGATCGCCTTCCTCTTTATCCTGCCTTCCGCGCTCTTCTCCGGCTATGCCGGCCATTTAGCGGATGTCTACAGCAAGCGCTCAATTCTTGTCGCGGTGAAGTGCTTCGAGATCGTGATCATGGGGATGGGGTTTGCGGCCTTTTTGTCGGGCTATGTCGAGCCTATGCTGGTCATCGTTTTTCTCATGGGCCTTCATTCAGCGTTCTTCAGCCCCGCGAAATACGGCATTCTGCCCGAGATGCTGCCTGAGACTGAACTCTCGCGCGGTAATGGCTTGTTGGAGATGAGCACCTTTATGGCGATCATCTTGGGAGTTTCTCTTGGCGGGGCGATTTACTCGATTTGGAAGGACCAGCTTCCCATGGTCGGTCTCATCATGATCGCCATCGCCGTACTCGGAACATTAGCCAGTTTGAAAATATCTCCGGTGCCCGCGTCGGGCTCGACAAAGAGTTTTAATCTCAATCCGTTCGGTGAAATTTGGGATGGCATAAAGCGGCTTTATCCCGATAGGCCGCTTCGCCTGACGGTGATTGGAATATCGTATTTTTGGTTCTTGGGAGCTTTGGTCCAGCTCGCCATGTTGTTTTTCGGTAAAGAATTGCTAGAGCTCGATGAACTCCACATCAGCCTGCTGGGGACTTTCCTGGCCATTGGCATCGGCATCGGCAGTTTGGCGGCCGGGAAGCTATCCGGCGACAAGATCGAGCTCGGCCTCGTGCCTCTGGGTTCGATTTCGATGGGAATTTGTTTATTGCTGGTGTCGTATTCCGCATCCTCCTATTTTTATACTTCGGCGTCTCTCGTTCTGCTGGGCTTTTCAGGCGGGCTCTTCGCGGTCCCGCTCAATGCGCTACTGCAACATCGAAGCGGTCGCGAGGAAAAAGGGCAACTGATCGCGACCAACAACTTTTTCAATACCATCGGCATTATTTTGGCCGCGGCCATTCACTGGGTATTAAACAGCGGCCTTCAACTATCGCCCGACTGGATCGTCTTTTTGATTGGAATACTCACGCTCATTGCCACGGCCATTGTCTTACTGGTTCTGCCGGACTACTTCGTGCGCCTCGTCGCCTGGTTATTGACGCACACGCTTTACCGAATACGAATCGCGGGCGAAGAAAACGCTCCCCTACGCAGTCCGGCGCTGTTGGTGTCAAATCATGTATCGTTTGCCGATGCCCTCCTGATCGGCGCGTGTCTGCCCGGTTTCGTTCGCTTCATGCTGCATCGCGACTACTATGAGAACAAATGGCTCAACTGGTTTTTTCGTTTGATGAAGTCGATTCCGATCCGAGCAACCCATCGCCGCGACGTCGTCAATTCTCTCAAGCGAGCTCGCCAGGAGCTCGAGGCCGGCCACGTCGTTTGCATTTTTGCCGAAGGGGCCATCACCCGCACGGGCCACATTCTTCCATTCAAGCGCGGCTTCGAAAAAATTGTTGAGGGCACAGGCGCGCCGATTATCCCGGTTCACTTGGACCAAGTCTGGGGCAGTGTTTTTAGCTTTCATGGCGGGCGATTTTTCTGGAAATGGCCCAAGCTCTTTCCCTATCCGGTGACAGTCTCGTTTGGAAAACCGCTGCCGGCCAATTCGACCGCAAACCAAGTCCGCCAGGCGGTCCTGGAACTCGCCAGCGATGCGGCGCGGTATCGTCGCAAACCGGCCGATTTGTTGCCCGCCAAATTCGTTCAGATGGCTAAGCGTCGGTGGTTTTCCTTCTGTATGGCGGACACCACCGGCACCGAACTTACTTTCGGCAAGACGTTGATCGGCAGCATGATGCTGTCCCGTTGGGTGGGCCAGCATTGCCAGGAAGACAGGATGGTAGGGGTCATGCTCCCGGCTTCGGTCGGTGGCGCGCTGGCGAACATCGCGATCATGTTGGCGGGGAAGATGCCCGTAAACCTTAATTTCACTGCCGGGCAAGATGCGATGTTATCAGCCATCAAGCAATGCGGCATCAAAACAATTCTAACTTCGCGACTATTTCTGACCAAGGCAAACCTGGACGAGATGCCCGGAATGGTTTTTCTCGAAGAAGTTAGAAAGACATTCACTCCCGCGCTAAAAATGGTAACCGCCGCCAAAGCAGCGTTGTTGCCGGCGGGTTACTTGAACCGAAACGTGACGAATAATGCGGCGCCTGAAGATCTCGCTACAGTGATTTTTTCCAGTGGCAGCACCGGCGCCCCTAAGGGAGTGATGCTCTCCCATTCTAATATCCTCTCCAACATTGAAGGTATCTGCCAGGTAATTCAGTTCACGAAAAAAGACCGCATCATGGGGATATTGCCTTTGTTTCACTCATTTGGTTTCACTGCGACAATTTGGCTGCCGCTCCTGGCAGGCTTTGGCGTGGTTTACCATCCAAACCCGATGGACGCCAAAACCATAGGAGAAACCGTGCAAAAGCATCAGGCTACGCTGCTGATCAGCACGCCAACTTTTTACGCGGGTTACCTGAGACGCTGTAGTCCTGAGGAATTTTCCAGCCTGCGCTATGCTATCGCCGGCGCAGAGAAGTTACGTGAACAGATCACCCGAGGTTACAAAGAAAAATATGGAATTGATCTGCTCGAAGGCTACGGCTGCACAGAACTCGCGCCGGTGGTCTCGGTCAATATTCCGGACGTGATCGACGGCGACGAGATACAGATCGGTCACAAGCCGGGTAGCGTCGGACATCCTATCCCGGGGGTTGCGGTTAAGGTGATCGATCCTGACACGGAGCTGCCCCTAGCCTGCGGGCAAGAAGGTTTGCTTCTCGTCAAAGGTCCCAATTGCATGCTCGGCTATCTCCACCAGCCTGAGCTCACGGCGCAAGTCTTCAGGGGTGAATGGTACGTAACCGGTGATATAGCGACAATCGACGAGGATGGGTTCATACGAATCACGGATCGAATGAGTCGGTTCAGCAAAATCGGCGGTGAAATGGTCCCGCATATGAGGATCGAAGAAATGATAAATCAGATTCTTGGTAACGCCGCAGCTGTCGTCACAGCGCTGCCGGATGAGCAACGTGGTGAGAAGCTGATCGCCTTTTACACGCATAACGGCGTCAGCAGAGACGAACTCTGGAACAGGCTCAACCAATCAGCACTACCGAAACTTTGGATACCGAAAAGAGAGAATCTCTTCACCCTTGAATCCATACCACTGCTCGGATCGGGGAAGATCGATTTGAAACAAATCAAATTGCTAGCGCAGCAACAAGCTGAGAAAGCCGAGTAAAGCCCTCCTGCCTGCCAGTGATCATCGATTACAGCCAGGCACACAACTAGATCCCAAGATCTGGGAGTTTAATTTGCCTCCCGGATAAAAGCGCAAGATTTGCAAGGGTTTCAAACGCGTGCTAGAAATTGCCACACCGGAGGGATGAATGGATTTTGGGAAACTCGCTGATAAGTCGCTTCAAGGAGAGCTCTTGGAACGGCATGAGATGAAAGCTGTGCTCAATGCATCCGATGAACAGATTCCGGAGTTGGTCAGCGCAGCTTTTAGAGTGCGTCATCACTACTTCGGGAAGCGGGTGCAGATCCACATGCTGCAAAATGCGAAAAGCGGTTTATGCCCGGAGGACTGCCACTACTGCTCTCAGTCATCGGTTTCCGAGGCTCCCATCGAACGCTATCCGTTCCTTTCCAAAGAACAGCTGGTGGAAAGCGCCAAGCGAGCCAAAGAAGCAGGCGCAGTGCGCTACTGTATTGTTAACAGCGGCCGGGGTCCAACCCATAAAGAGATCGAACAGATCGCCGAAGCAGTTAAGGAAATTCGCGCAAAAGTCGGCATCAACATCTGCTGCTCATTGGGTTTGATGAGCGAGGATAAGATTCGCAGCCTTAAAGAGGCCGGCGTCGGCCGGATCAATCACAACCTCAATACCAGCCGCGAACACCATCCCGAAATTGTGACAACCCACACCTACGATGACCGGGTTGCGACTGTTGAAAACGTCAAGTCCGCGGGTGTCGGCACGTGCTCCGGCGGCATCATCGGCATGGGTGAAAGCGACGACGACATCATCAATCTTGCGATGACTCTCCGCGCCATGGATATCGAGTCAATCCCGGTAAACTTTTTGCATTCGATTCCCAACACTCCTTTTGAAGCCAAGAGACAGCTGACTCCGCAAAAGTGTTTGAAGACGCTTTGCCTGTTCCGGTTCGTAAATCCAAGCAAAGAAATTCGTGTAGCCGGCGGAAGAGAGGTCAATCTACGCTCGCTTCAGCCGCTGAGTCTCTACCCAGCAAATTCGATCTTCGTCAATGGTTATCTAACGACTCCGGGTCAAGAAGCGTCCGATGCGCATCGCATGATCGAGGATCTCGGCTTCGAGCTCGATCAACCCGCGGCAATCTGATGATAGCGCATTGATTCTCGATGCCGATGAATTCCATTGTTGATTGCGCAGAGCTCATCGAACCCCCGACTTGATTATGTGCCGGTGACCCTCGGCGCAATCGAGACGCCCTGAACACCGGCTTTCTCGAGCGCTCGGGCAACCAGCCCGGAAGCCTTTACATCCTCGATGAATTCACGAAGGTAGCTTATGCCGGCCTCACGCCCTTTTGGAATGCCGAGCGCCTGCTGAATCGCCATGAAGCGGCCGTCGAGTACACGGGATCCGGGAAACTTCGCCGTGTGCGCCACCAGGTGTTGTCTCACGCCGCCAAGCGCTTCAACCTTGCCTGCGAGGATTAAATCAAACGCCGCCTCAGGGCTGGACGCTCGCACCAGTTGAGCGTGTTTTAGATTCCGGCTCAAAAACAAGTCGTAGGCGCTCTTACTCGAGACACCAACCCGAACATTCTCACGGTCAACATCTGCGATGGCGCCAAGCGCCGAGCCCGGCGGCAGAAGGTAGGTACCTTCGATCTCTATGTACGGGGCAGTGAAATGGATTTCCTGTTCACGTCCCGGGTCGACCGCCAGAAACGCGACATCCCAAGCAGCGGCTTGTAATCCGTCAACCATTTTTCCGGCCGATTCAAAGCCAACCAGCTCGACCGGCAAGTCAGTCCGTCTGCCAAGTTCGCGCGCCAGATCGACAGCTACGCCACCCAGCTGCCCGCTGGTCCGATCTTTCGTCGCCAGCACCGGATTTCCATAGTTGATGCCGACGCGCAGCTTCCCTGTCGGCGCGAGATCATGATGGAGAGAGGATAAATTCATAGAATTGCCGCCTTTACTTTAGTGGATTTGCTGGACGAAGTTACTGGTTACGGGAAACGCGGTCAAGCTCGATAGTGTCGTCTGATGAATAGTCCCATGGAAACAAAAGTTGAAAGTGTCCGCTACCGGCAAAACTTGTACGATCCCCTCGATCGCGCGCTTTGGTGCGTATGCGTGATTCAATGAGCAAGAGCATTTTTACGTTGCGGTCGCAGCTTATGATCTAGCCGTCGAGCCTTTGGTGCTGATACTGAACTGAACCCGAAACATTGAGTTCGATTAG
>JAICEJ010000274.1 GCA_025924215.1 Candidatus Binatia bacterium | reverse complement strand
GGATTTCAACTTGCGGCGTGAGTGCCCGTTAGCGTTGAGCGGCGACTTCCTGAACGGCAGCGTCAGTACATGTAAGTTCCGCAGTTGATATTGTAGGACTGTCCGGTTATGTATGCCGCCGCGTCACTGGCGAGAAACAGAATCGGTCCGGCGATGTCTTCCGGCTCTAAAATGTGCGGCAATGGCGTAGAATGCAAGCGCTGCATGACTTCCTCTTCGGAACGATGGCTACGCGGCATCGCCGTATTGGCTGAACCCGGACAGATCGCATTAACGGTGATCCCATCCGGTCCGAGCTCGCGCGCCAAAGATTTTACAAACCCGATAATCGCCGCTTTCGAGGCGGCGTAGTGCGAGAACTGTTTCATGCCATAATGGCCAATGCCCGAGGCCATGCTTAAAATCCGGCCGCTTTTTTGCTCCCGCATGGCCGGCACGAACGCGCGGCAGCAAAGAAAATTTCCGCCGAGATTGATATCGAGGGTGCGATCCCAATCCGCCTCGCTCATATCGACAACAGAAGATTTGAGATAGACACCGGCATCGTTGACCAGGATATCGACTCGACCAAATTGAGCGAAGGTTGCCTCGGCCAGTCTCTTCACAGAAGATTCGTCCGCAACATTGACTTCGAACCCCAACGCGTCGCCGCCAAGTATCTTCACCTCGTCGGCAACCGAACGTGCTTTTTCCGACTGCAAGTCGGCGACGACAACTTTTGCGCCCTCTCGCGCCATTCCCAGGGCGATGGCGCGACCTATTCCTTGAGCCCCACCGGTTATCACTGCGACTTTGTTTTTAAGTCTCACGGCATCACCACGCCGCCGTTGACGTGAAAGGTCTGTCCTGTGATTGCCGCGCTCTCCGGTGTGGTAAGAAAATAGTACATCTCGGCGAGATCGCCGGGTTGTCCGGTTCGCCCCAATGGAATCACCGGATACCAGCGCTCCCGGCGAGCGTCAGGAGATTCTTTTTCCATCACTCGCGGCGTATCCGTCGGGCCCGGCGCCACCGTATTAACGAGAATCCCGTCGGGCGCCAATTCCATCGCGAGGCTCTTCGAAAAAGTAATAATCCCGGCTTTGGCCGCCGCGTAAGGCGCGCGCAGCGCCGAACCCGTCACTCCATAATTAGAGGCGGTATTGAGGACTCTCCCGCTCTTTTGCTTCTGCATTACCGGAGCTACTTCACGGCACATGAGGAATGTGCCTTTTAAATTGCTGTCAATCACCTGCTTCCATTCGGCCCAAGTGAATTCCTCGATCCGCTTCGTGTAAATGCTACCGCCCGCGATATTCGCCAGCACGTCGATGCGGCCGTGGCGTGAATGGATGTCAGTAACCACGGCTTTGACTTCACGCGCTTGAGTGACATCGACAGAGTATGCATCGGCTTTGCCGCGCGCGGCGAGGATTTCGTCCCTCACTTGATCCGCAGCCGCCCGGTCGTAATCAGCGACGGCCACGGTCATGCCCGCCGCTGCCAGCCGATGAGCCACAGCGCCGCCAATTCCACCGCCACCACCGGTTATTAACGCTACTTGAGGCATGCTTCTGCTACTTCAATATTGTTTACGTCGCCCTATTAGTGACCTGACGTTGGTGCAAGCACGTTCGAAACTCCCACGACCTCTTTGATGGAGCTGGTGAGATAGACTGCGGCATGGTGAATCTTGAGCAGCCCGTCGGCTCGTTTTTCACCACCAGATTGCCGATATCTATGCTGCTTTTAAATCCACCGTGCAGTGAGCACAGCGGATGGCCTTGACGGGAATCGTCGATAAGCAGTACGGGCACTCCTTTGCGGTGGGAGCCTCGGCTTCTTTTCTCTTCATGCTATTGATCATTCGTATCAGCAGGAAAATTACGAATGCAATGATCACAAAATAGATAACATCGTTGATGAAATTGCCATAGGCAATCACGGGGATGCCTTTCGCTTTGGCATCTTGCAATGACACGGGTACACCCTTTGAACTGTCAAGCACATAGAACAAGCTACTGAAATCAACTTTGCCGAGCAGTAATCCCAGGGGCGGCATCAGTATGCCATCTACGAGGGATGTGACGATTTTGCCAAAAGCCGCGCCGATAATAACCGCGACTGCCAGATCGATGACGTTACCGCGCGCGATAAATTCTTTAAATTCTATCCACATGTTTATCTCCTCCTCAAGCCCGATAGTGTCCGATGAAATTCATCGTCAGGTAAGTTGCACCTGATTTTAAGATAGGAACATTAACCATGTGGTTGGAAGAAGCGGGTCCATCCGGATATCAACAGTTATCCGGCCAGCCCCGTAAAATTTCGTAATATATCCTGCAGGTGGCGTAGCGGTGTCAAGAAGATTCTAACGCAGGCGCTTCTGAGGGTTCACCGCCGCTGGAGTAAATGGCCTCAATCTCAACGCGATATCTATCCTCAATGGTCAGGCGATCTATTTTGATCTTTTGTAATGCCGTAATACTGCGAATCCGCGCGGGGAAGTCGTGTGATATGATGGCAATTTTGCGAATCTTCTCGTGACTATCCAGTTGAGTATTAATAAAGTCAACCCGCTGCCATAGCGCCGCTTCGACATCGCTGTCGCTCAAGGTCGACTCCACCCGACCAAGCGCGGCTGCTATACGGCGCCGCTCGGGCACCACCAAAGCAGCGATAAATGGTCGATGATCGCCCAGTAAAACCGCCTGCCGAATGAATGAGTCATTTTCCAACAGCGCTTCGATAGTCCCGGGATTGATATTCGAGCCGTCAGCACAATTGAAAAGGTCCTTCTTCCGGCCGATGATATAAAGAGCTCCCTCGTTGTCGATTTTCCCCAAATCGCCCGTGCGGAACCAGCCATCAGCATCGAAAGCTTCACACGTGGCTTGCGGGTCTTCGAAGTATCCAGGCGTTACAGTGGGGCCGCGGACCAAAATCTCGCCGTCCTCCGCCAACCGCAGCTCGACGTTCGGAAACGGTCTGCCTAAACTCCCGGGTTTGGCATTGCCGACGCCGCACAGAGTCACGCCGCCGCATTCCGTAGAGCCATAAGAACCAATGAGAGGCACGCTGATCACATCGAAGAATCGCGAGATAGGCAGCGGCATCGCCGCCCCACCGTAGGTAATATACTTAACCCTGCCGCCTAAAGCCTGTTGCACGGCCTGTCGCAGGTTTGTCCTCATCGCTGCGATCTGACCAGCAGCATGATCGTCGGGGCGCGTCAGCCGATTGTCTCGAACGAGTTTTTCAATGCGATTCCACAACTCACGAATGGATCCCCTATCTAAAATCGCGTTCCACAGCCGTTCCATCACTCTTGGAACCACTGATATCGCAGTGGGCCGCAAACCCCCGAGGACGGATAGATCTAAATTTAGTTCCGTAGCCTCGATCATTGCTGTGGTTCGACCGGTAACCGCGCTCTTCAGAAAACCGTAACGGCCGAAGAGATGGTTCAGACTCAGCACGATGACCGTCAGCTCTTCGGCCCTGCTTAAGAGAATCTCGCCGCCGCTAGCGATATTTGAAACGAGATTATTGTGGGTTCGCATGACTCCTTTGGGCTCACCTGTCGACCCCGAAGTGTACATGATGGTCGCTAGATCATTTGGCCGGACTGCTTGCAGCAGTTGATCCAGTTCGTCGATATCACCGCTTCGGCCCCGCTCCAGCAGCTCTGCAAATGACATACAGCCGGGAAGCTCTTCGGCGCTGCGGTCAAAAACAATAGCATGGGACACATTAGGCAATTGCGCTTTAACCTGGAGCAGCCTTCGGGCAGCAACGGCATCGATAAAGATAGCGCGGCATCGAGAATGCGCGAGAATCTTCAACAGGGTCAAGTCCGAAACGTGTGGCGAGATCACCACGTTCGGCAAGCCTCCAGCCAATGTCGCCAGGTCGGCGCACAGCCAGGGCAAACTGTTGTTACCCAGAATCGCGACATTGTCGCCTTTAACGATGCGCAATTGGTGCAGGCCCAACACGGTGCTGCGAACCATCTCGCCGATATCGCGCCACGACTTGTCTTCGAAGCGGCCACGCCGTTGTATCTTTAGAAACGTGCGGCAGCCAAGCTCGTCAACCCGCTGAAAAAAGAGCTGACCCAAGCTAGACCAAGAGCTCTGTGGGATGGCTGATGCCGAAAAGAAACTCATAATGGCTCGAAGTGAGAAGGCTGGTATTTGCCTCTTTGAGGATCTTCCACCTGCTTCAATCCTTTAATTTCGTGGCGGTGGGCATACGCATACAACAAGGCTTCGGCGACGTCATCGATATGCCCCTGTACGTACTTGCGCGCCGGAACTGCCAGCCGAAGCAGCTCCACCCCGCGCGCCGCTTGGGCCGGCGCCGGTGGCGCGCCTTTGGTTACCCGGATGCCGGATACATAATAAAGAAACGCGGCTAGAGCCTCGGCGCGATGATTCTCCGGAGCGATATGGGGCAGAAACGCAGCGAGATCAACATAGACGGCGTGACCGGCGGGCGGATGCACCAACGGGACTCGCTCTCTGAGCCTGCGCCAAAGATAGTTAACCTGCTCCACCCGGCTGGTCACATAGGCATCCTCGGCCACGATCTCGTCGAGCGCGGTGCTGATCATTTGCATTGCGCTTGCCGGCGGCTGCGCGCCGTCGAGAAAACTTTGCACGGTCGCCTTTTGGAAGGTGACGGGATCGCGGCTGCCGATCATGCCGCCCATCGGAACTAAAAAATCCTTCATGGCGCTCATCGTGCAACCGTCTGCCGATTCGCACGTTTCAAAAACGATCTCGCGAATGGAACGATCGTGATATCCGGCCTCGCGTTGCCGGATCAAATAGCTATTCTCGAGAATCCGACAGGCATCGAGAAATAGCGGCACACCATTGGTTACTGCCAGCGCTTTGACCTTCTTGAGATTGCCGAGAGAGACCGGATGGCCGCCGCAAGCGTTAACGCTGAGCTCGACATAGATGCAGCTGACCTTTTGCCGTCCGTGCTCGCGAAAAAGCGCGCCAAGTTTTTCGATGTCGAGATTTCCTTTGAAGGGATCTTCTGATTGGAGATTATGGGCGCCATCGGCTATGACATCGATCACCTTGCCGCCGTTGGATTCGATATGCATTCGCGTTGACGGAAACAGCATATTGCCGGGCACCACAGTACCAGGCTTGACATGAATCTTTGCCCATATGCGTTCAGCGGCGCGTCCCTGGGTGGTCGGAACTAAGTAGGGAAACCCAAAAAATTTGCGGTACTGCGTGGACAGAGAAGCAAATGCTCGGCTGGCTTCAGTCGCCATGCCCATCGCCGGCTCCACCGCCTCGGTCCCACTCCCGGCAGCGATCTGGGCCGTGCTCAACGCGCTCACGCCGCTATCGGTGCTGAGATCGATATAGATTGCGTCCTGGGGCAGCAGCTCACAGTTATAGCCGCAGGCTTGGAGCGCGTGTTCACGATCCTGCAGGCTGGTCTGCCGTAACTGACGAACCGCAGCGATCTCGTACGGAACCGAAAACGTAACGCCGAGGGCTCGATCACTCATGACCATGATATCCGTTTGCCGATCTGCCGGTAAATCGTCGCAGCGAGTTAGCGGGGGAGCTTTTGCTCAACTGGTTCATCTTCGGATTGCTGTTCGAGCGCCGGCTTGATCCGCTGATTGTCACTTGCCGTGAGGATGCTCAGCGCCCGATGAACCATCTTTCGTTCGGTGGCGAACTTTAAATTCTTGATCACCTGGTCCATGGGAAACCATCGCGCCTCGTCAACTTCGTGATCATGATCGCGAACATCGCCCTTTACGTAACGCAATAGATAAAAATGAACCCGTTTATAGATGCGGATTGGCTCGCCTTCTTTGCTTTTGTCACGATAGGCGTAGCGTATATCGCCGAGTTTTCTCACCACGCGGCCTTCTAATCCAGTCTCCTCTCGCACTTCGCGCAAAGCGGTTTCTTCGATGCGCTCGCCTTCTTCAACATGACCTTTAGGCAGGCCCCAACGATTACGCACGTGAATCAACGCGATTTGAATCTCATCGCTGTGCTTGCGGTACATCACGCCGCCGGCCGACACTTCGCGAACGGTTCGTATGCCATCGCCGCGGGGCCGCGGCCCGGAAGTAACCTGCTCCTTGAGCCATTTCAGATAGCCGCTGCTGCCTTCGATCACTGGCAACGCGATCACTTCTGGAACTGAGTAACTATGGAGTTCTCGAACGCGTTTCTCCAGAACCGCGAACCGGTCCCGGCTCGTTTTGATAATCAACAGCTCTTCTTCGCTCTGCTCTACTTTCCCCTGCCATCGATAAACCGACTGCACCGACTTGATGCGATTGACACAAGCCGCAAGCCGCTCGTCAACCAGCGAACGCGCCAACCGATCCGCCTCATCGGCCGATCCAGCGGTCACATAAACGACGATGAACTCTTGCATCAATCGATCTTACAACCGCCTTTCACACCCAGTCAATCCGCTAATCGCAAGTGTGACAGTGAGCGCAATTGCACCGATTTCCCGTGATGACTGCATGCTCGCTTGTCATCTATCGAAGGCAGGAATAATTTATCGTAATGCGACCAAAAGAGCAGATCCGACAGAAAGTTTGGTCGGTGATGCAGCGTGAGAAAGTGGCGCGCTTTCCCGGCGCCCAGGGAAGAATACCCAACTTTATTGGCGCCGAAGTCTGCGCGCGCCTGCTCGCCGAAAAATCATACTGGAAGCGCGCCATAGCTTTGAAATCCAATCCGGACTCACCGCAAAGAGCGATTCGGCACAAAGCTCTTGCCGATGGCAAAATCGTCTATATGGCGGTGCCGCG
>JAICEJ010000273.1 GCA_025924215.1 Candidatus Binatia bacterium | reverse complement strand
GAGCCGCCGGGCGGTGGCGATGGCCTGCAGTCCGGCGACCCCCGCCCCGATGACGAACGCGCGCGCCGCGCTGATGTTGCCGGCGGCAGTCATCAGCATCGGGAACATCTTTGGCAATTCCTCGGCGGCGGCAAGAACGGCTTTGTAGCCGACCACCGTGGACATCGAAGAGAGCGCGTCCATGGATTGCGCCCGGGTAATTCTCGGAACCATCTCGACAGCAAATCCGGTAACCTTAGCCTTCGCCAAGGCAGTAATGTTATTGTCCTGAGCGCCCAATGGTCGGAGGAAAGCGATCAGCGCTTGATGCGGTCGCATCAGAGCCAGATCCGATAAGCCGGCGGGCGGATTCGCGTTCAGCGCCAGAACCTGGAGAATGATATCCGGCGCAGAAAATATCTCCTGCCGTGACTCAATGATTTCCGCGCCGGCCCTCCTATAATCCTCATCAGCATGACCTGTCCCCGCGCCAGCGCCCGCCTCCACCAAGATCTTCAAGCCGCTTTGGATCAGAGCCGGCAAAACCGCTGGCGTGAGCGCGACACGGCGTTCCCCCGGATAAGATTCTTTTGGTACGCCGATCAGCATATAGTCAGGCTGCCAAACCGGGCCGTGAGTCGCAACGACCTAGCAGCTTTTACCTCTTGAGCGATCGAAGCAGTGACTCTGATGATGCTTTGCAAGAGCAAAAGAGCTGCGCGAATGCGAACTCTCCATCAGGCATGCTCATTCAACCCTCCAAGATCATGCGTTTCCATGGATCCTATCGATTCGCTAGTGTGGGATGAACATGACAAGCGTTGCAGCAAAGTGATTACGTAGAGTGTTGGAATTATAACCCTGACGATGAACCCAGAGAGAGTGAGTTTATCCAGAGAATCTTTCGAACCGAGCCGATCTGCAGTTAAGGCATAATCGATAGCGGGAGTCGTTGGGGTCGGCGGTATCGGGTTTCACTGGCAGGTAATTAGAACCAAGAGAAGTGGTCATGGTGAGCGAAAGTAAGGCTAAGGAATAGAGGCTCAAGCGGATGATGGGCGTTACTAAAGAAAGTACCGGCCCACGTCAAAAGCGAAAAGTTTTTGTCCTAACGCTAGTCCGTCACGGGCGTTATCCCAGCGCTTGGCATCACGTTAGTTTGCAATATTCTGCACTCTAGAACCCTGCTGTTTGCCGCTCATGCCCTAATGCTCTGAAACGAGCCGAAACGATTGACGAGATCTCGGCTCTTCCTCGCATGAGCTCGTTACATGTTTTCAGTGAGGGTGCTAGGGCTCCGTTCCTCGAGCTTCATTGCGGTGGCAGCGGACCGTGTTCGGCCATCTTTTTATACAGGCCGATCACCTCAGGATCGCGCGGCAACTCTCGAATTGAGGTCTCGACTTCCTCTCCGGTCAGGGGCGACGGTTCGCCGCCCATGAGTTTTTTAAACTCGCCGCTGAAACCTGGATCCTTAAAGGCGCTAGCCATCGCGGCGCGTAAAATCTTCACGGTGGCTTCAGGTGTTCCCGGAGGCAGCACATAGGGCCACCGCGGATACATAAAGGCGCGGAATAGATTCACCAACTGCCGCTCTTTGTCATTCTTTGCAAGCGAGTCGGCATCAGGAACATTGGCAAAACGCGGATGGAGATTGCCTTTCGGAATAGTCAGGGTCGCATGAACATTGTACTCCCCTTTGGCGAGAGCCTCGGCATTTCGCCGCACTACCGTGTCGGCGCTGTTTGCTCTGGTATCGATCTCGCCGCGGGTTAATGCAGTGTCGAGTTCAGGGCCGCCGAAGCCGACAACCATTCTAGGATCCTTGAGACCCAGCACATAGGCAAAGATGCGCCCGCTGACGTAGATTGCATGGCCCACGGTCTGGGCTCCGATACGCACCGACGGCGCTGCGCGGAGCTTATCCAAAGTGTCGAATCCAGCCTCTTTACGGCTGAGGAAAATATAGGGATCGCCATGTTCCGTCGATCCTAAATAAATAAGTTTGTCAATGTCGTACCGAGCGCCCGGTAGACCCAGAATGGCTCCGGAAGCGAGACCGGAGCCGACTGCTGCAATCGTGAGCCCATCCGGCTTGGCGGTTGAATAAACCTGATTGACCGCCTTCATGCCTGCAGCGCCGGGTACATTTTCTACGATAATCGTCGGGTTCCCCGGGATGTATTTTTTAAGAAACGGAATCAACGCGCGCGCCTGCATATCTCCGGAACCGCCAGGCTCGCCTCCCCGAAGGATCGTGATCGTCTTACCCTGATAGTACGGCGCCTGAGAATAAACCAGGTCGGGGAAGAACGACAATAAAGCGATTCCCATCGGAAGTGTGATGAGCGAAAAAAATTTAGTCGTGCGTCGCATGCAAGGACCTCCCATCTTATTCCAGAATCCGAAGCAATCTAGGGGAGCACGCTTCTATAACAAGGATCTCGATATGTCAGCCTGCGCCCGGAAGTTACAAAGTACCGGGAGATTACTGCCCGGGATTCATGACGTCAAGGTTACCGCGAGGGGGAGATATGCTCTACAGGCGCGGCTCTGCTTCGTCACGAACCTTGGGCCAGAATGATCCGGAGTGCAACCCGGGCTGCACTTTGTATGGTGCATTGATTGTAATGCGGCTTTCGACTAGACTCCTGGTGATCCGAGCATTTCCATGAGGAGAATAGATTGATGAAGATCTCGAAGAAAATGACTTTGATGACCCTTGGCCTTTTCGCGGTTATCGGGATATCGCACATCGCTTTGGAAATGGATGCTGACGCGCGCGCCGGCGGCGGGCGAAGTGGTGGATTTCGCGGCTCGAGAAGTTACCAGGCTCCGTCGCGTCCTTCGCAACCGGCTCAGCAGCGAAGAGATGCCACCCCACCACCACAACAATCTGGACAGTTCGCGCCTCAATCTGGCGGCTTTATGCGCGGGCTGGGCACCGCGGTTCTCGGAGGGTTCCTGGGCTCCATGCTCTTTTCAGGATTAGCGGGTGCCGGCGGCTTCGGCGGTATCGGCGGCCTGGGGGGCAGCGGCTTTGGTATGTTTGAAATCCTGCTGATAGCGGGTATCGGCTATTTTCTCTACCGGAGATTTCGCAAGCCGGCAGCCGCTAGTGGGTTCGGGACGATGCAATACCAAAATTCTAGTTATCAACCGAGCACGAACTATCAGCCGAGCTATGGTTACCAAACGCCGGAGAGCGCGCCGATGCCGGAATCACCGCCCGTTAACGAAGTTGATTACAGATCGCTGACCATGATGGACCGCAGCTTCGATCCGAACCAGTTCCTCAAAACCGCGCAGGATACTTTTTTCAAGGTTCAGGGCGCCTGGAACAAGCAGGACACCGCCACCCTGAACAGACTTTGCGGTAACGAGCTGATGCAGAGCTGGCAAGAGGAGTTGAGCCGGCTAAACGCGCGCGGCCAACAGAACCGCATGGAAAACATTGCGCTCAGCTCCAGTGAGATTACCGAGGCGTGGACCGAATCGGGTCAAGATTTCATCACGGTTCGGCTCAATGCTAATCTTCTCGATTACACCGTCGATCGAAACAGCGGCGCGGTAGTCTCCGGCAGTGACACTGAGCCGATCCAATTCGAAGAGTACTGGACATTCAGCCGCCCCGTCGGTCCGAATGCTTGGAAACTGACGGCCGTACAGCAGGCCTAGCATTCGCAAATAAGCAGATCCAAATAACAGCTGTTACAGCGACCACGGACTATGTCCTGGTCGCTGTTTTTTTGCGTCAGAGCAGCGCTTGCTTATAACCTGAAACCCGCTAGTTCAAATTGACACAGCGATCAAGCGGCAGGCGCGCCACAGCAGATGCAATGGTTCAGCGGCTTGTAGCGGCCGGTAATCTCCAGTACTGCAGCGGACTCCACGAAAATTTACCAGCCCTGGACCACGCACCCCAGACAGCATTGTAATTGTTGATTCTGTGCCCTTCGCTCCTCCGGCTCGCCCCTTGATCAGTACACGTTGTTATTCTCAACCGCGGAATCGACGTTTAGACCTACCTCTTGCCGGCCCAGATCTGATCGAAGAATCCGCTTTTTTCCATTTCATCGAGATAACGCGTATCGACCATCTCTTGCGGCTTCACGGTTTTGGCCCGTGGATCGGTGGGCGCAATTTCATCCAGAGTCGATTGGAAGCCTTCAAGCTTGAGGGCAAGCCGCGGCTCTAGCGCTTTAATCTCGACGTTGTAGCTGGCTTCGAGTAATTTCCTATCATTCACGAACAAGTATTTTTCCATGATTTTGTAAGTGAACTCTTTGTCGGTGTGCATGATCTTGGCAGCCTCAGCCATGGCGCGCATGAAACGGCCGATCACTGGTCCCCGTTTGGCCATGATAGAACGGCGCGTGTTGAAGGTGGTGGCCGCGTAGGCGATATTCAGATCGGGACCGTATACGACATAATGATAACCGAGCTTGAGCGCTTGAGCGTCGGTAGGCACGGTTAAGACCGCAGCGTCGATTCCTTGTGCAAGCAGCGCCGCCAATGTCTCGGGCGCGCCGCCCGCCTGAATGTAACTTACGTCCCGGCTCTCCAAGCCAAAGTGGCGCAACGCCTGAACCGCAAAATAATGCGGGTTGCTGCCAATCCGTGACACGCCGATTCTTTTGCCCTTCAAATCCGCCGGCCTCTTGATGTCGGGCTTGGCGATAATACTATGGGTGAGTATGCTTTTAATGCCGCCGATGAAGACGACATCCCGATTGCCCTGAACGAAGGCGCGGCTCAAAGCCGCCGCTCCTTGCTGCGTCACCTCGCTATCGCCGGCCAGTATCGTTGCCACTGCCGGAGCGCCGGCCGTAACGAAGATAAGCGGCACTTCCAGATCGTACTTTTTGAACAATCCGGCTTCTTGCGCAATCCAGGGATAGGCTTGGGACATGACCCTAGCCGTATAGATGAACGGCAGCTTGTCCGCGGCAAGGGCATTTGAGCCGTCCATCACGAAAGCGGCAAACATTGCATAAACTAATGCGAGCGATCGCAACTTCATGATTTATCCTCCTGCGCTCATCTCTTCAGACGTTGCGTTTGATTGCGCGAAAATAGCTAGACACAGGTCCGCGGTCAAGCAGATCATATGTCGGTGTTGAATTTCCGCTTTGCAAACCAACCGGTCATTGATACAACACATGCACGGCCTTTCGAGGAGGACATATGAGCGCACATACCGTCTCTACTCCCACTCATGAACGCTGCGTGACCTCTTACGCGGCGCGTACGCAATATAAACCCGGTGAAGTTCGGCCGCCGCATATAAAAGTCAAAGATGCCATCGACATTCATTGCCACGCGCACGAAGGCCAGCAGAATCCCTATGACTTGGCCCGGCGCGCATCGCTGGCGGAGATGAAGGGGATTTTATTCAAGAGCATTCCGGGCGATGATCCGGCTAAAGCTGTCCGTGATGTGCAAGAAGACGTCAACCGATGGGCGGAAAAGGAAGCAGTCGAGCCGGTTCAGTGCTGGTCCGCATACGTGTGCGGCCGGCAGATGGCGCCAGTTACTTCCGCCATCGTCAGCGAAATGATCGATCGGGGCGTCAGCGCGATCTGGCTGCCCGTGTTCACCCATGCCATCACCTTGAGTACGGTTGGAACCTACCAGCGCTTCATCGACGGCAATAACGCAGCCGGTTGGCACGGACCCGTTCCGTGGGACAAAGCAGTGGTCATCGGTCACTACAATTTAGACGAGAAAGGCGAACTCAAGCCGGCCGTCAAAGAGATCGTTCGCATTTGCGCCGATCGCAACGTGGCGCTTTTTTTTGGCCACGCAACGCACAGGGAAATCTATAAACTCGCGGAAGAAGTCGATAAAGTCGGTCTCTCGCGCGCCGTCATCGATCATCCGTACAGCCCGTTTCTCAATGTTTCACCGGAGATGATGAAAGAGCTTTCCAAGATCGGGATCTTCTTCAACTTCACATGGGACGAGCTATCGCCGCTGCTTGGCGTCGATCCGCAGATCATGTACAACACCATCCGCGAAGTCGGTCCGGAGCATTTCACGCTATCCAGCGATGCCGGGGAACCTCTCTTTCCTGATTCGGTCGAAGCGATGCGGCTGGTGCGCGGCTATATGGAAGCTTTCGGCTTAACCCAAGACGAACTCTATACGGTATGCACCAAGAATCCGGCGAAGGTGGTGGGGCTGGCGCTCGATTAAGCCGAGCGCCCATGCAGTTGACGTTGAGGATTCAAAGTTAAAAACCAGCGCACACCGAACGCCCGGGTGCCGTTTGATGTACTATCTATTACGGTCCCAATCGCGGCGATCGCGATTTCGCCAATCCCAGTTTCGCTCCCGATCATAGCGCCCATCGCGGTCCCGGTCTGAGTAACGATCATAGCGATCCCGATCTCGGTAATAATCGTCGTAACGATCCCTATTGTAATCACACGCCGCCGCGCCAGTTACCAACATCGTCAAAAGCCCGAGGGCAAATACTCTTTTTGCTATTAACTGATTCATGATTTCCTCCTGATCCGAGCGCGCAAGACTATGCCACTCGACATTTGGACGATCAGGGCATCTGAATGTTAACGCCAGCGCTTTCACGCAAATGGCAGATAGTTTATTCCTCGGTGAAGGGTGCAGGTACGGGACAGCAGTCGATCCGTGGCATGGTTTGTTCATATGGAACGTTCGCATGCTTTCTCAGGCGAGCTATCTGCGGCTTGAGCAAAGAACCGGCAGGGCAGTCCTATGGAGCGATTTGTGGAAGGAACACCGGAGCGCTGACGAACAGAGAAATGCCGACGGAAATTATCGGCTTTGTAGAACCTGTCCGCCCATATT
>JAICEJ010000272.1 GCA_025924215.1 Candidatus Binatia bacterium | reverse complement strand
TCGCTGGTCGCGCTTGCCGCAGATTGGGCTTCGCCCGACAGCTCGATAAAATCTTTGCCAAGCCAGGAAAAAAATCTTTTGCGCATGGCTGACCTCCTTTCATTCGGAACAATGCGCTGACCCCACGCTATATCAGCCAATGCACAGAGTTGTGAAGAGGCGCCTCTGCCGAATCGTGAAGATTCGATGAACCGGGAGGACGATAGCAAAAAATCGTCGAGGAAGGGCGCTGGAGATTTCGAGCAGGTAAACACTTCAGCGTCCGATTGAAAACTGCGATCCTGGCTAAGCGATCGTCCGGAGCTGCATTTTTCTCAGCTATGGGGATCGCTCGAAAATCCAGCGGTTACCCGGGACTACAACAAAACGCTTTAGCTGATTTGGGCGCTTGCATCTCCGTAGCTTCCCAAATAGCACCGAGGTCAGCGGAGTAGGGATAGCGGATACCATTCTCTTCGAGGATCTTGCCGGTAGCTTCGATAAGATCGGATCGATTAAATACCATTGTTTCATGGGTGAGCACGCCGGCGCTGGCGAATTTGAAACTGATTTGTTGATCCCGCGAATCACGCAGTATCTCCACCAGGTGTCGCAAATTCTTCACACGGATACTATTGACTTCCGTAAGCACGCCTCGATTGGGGTCATCATAGCCTTGAGTAATTCGATGAGGAAACAGGGGAGAGGCAACCATGACGAGCTCTTCATCATCAAACGCCGGCCGATCGTAACGCCGGGTAACCAGCGGGCTCGCGGCCCGCCCAAAACTGCCAGCCGAAGAGGAGCGTTGGTTACCAAGCCGTTCAAGATAGTCTTGTGTAGTCTGGGAGAATACAAATGGGCCAAAGATGAAGTAGCGGGGATTCGAATTCAAAAGGTAAGGAATGACCAGCTCACGCCGTGTTTTAACCGGCAATTCAATATGAGCCAACTTGCCGTCTCGATAGATCGTCAGTGGCAACACACCGTTTTTGGCGAATTTCTGCGCCAGATAAGAGGCAGACAACCGAAGATCATAGCGCACTGCCACTTTGCCGTCGCTATCGACTGGGGTGCCGCCGATGTGCGTGATGACGTCCCACTCCTTCAAAGGGTAAGCATCGTCGTCCCGATAAGGTTGTGCTACCATGACTCCGCTTAGCCCTTTAGGTAACCCAAGCCGCTGCCGGAGCGCTGCATTCTCTACTGTTTGTATTAGATCATGCGTTTGTGGTTTGCCGTCGTATACACCGTCCTTGACATCGTCGAGGAATAGTTGAATTTCCTCCACTGGGATTAGGTAGCCAATGTTCTGCGCGTTTTGAATCAAACTAAACACCAGGCCGACAAGTTTTCCGTCCGAGACCGCGGGTCCACCGCTGTTGCCGAAATTGAGCGCCGCATCGACCTGAATGCGCAGACCTGCCGCCTGATAGTAATAGTCGGTGTATTCGATGCGCGAAACAATTCCTTGGGTTACCGAAAGCTCTGTGCCACCGGTGGGATAGCCGTAGACGTTAATGTTGTCCTTGACGCGAGGTAGCTCTTTGGCAAAAGGAAGCGAACCACGCTTCTCAAAAAAAGCTTCATCGTCCAACTTCAATATGGCCAGGTCCATCGATGGGGTAATGGCATCAACCCGTGCCGGTAAATGCTGCGAAGATTGATTGGGCTGGACGTAGATCTGGCTTGCATAACGAACCACGTGTGCGTTGGTGAGAATGCGGTTGCCGTCGATGACCACTCCCGAACCCTTAATCTGTTGCGGCGTATTTCGGCTCCAGGGACGCAACACATCGGGGGTGTGATGAACCGCGTGAATCTTGACGACCAAATCACGGATTTGGTCCTGCGCCCGCAAGTCGGACGCCCCCAGATTGACTAAAAGCAGCATCAGCAAAACAATGACGAGTCGGCCCATAATCTCTCCTGAATATTCGATTAAAATTCGGCATAGTATACGCGAAAGAGGGGCTGAGTTAAACGATCTTTTTACCTTCACCTTTGACTCAATTCAGCTGCTCTAGTACACCGAAACAAATTGTTTTGCCATGCCTGTTGAGCTCATCTCACTTGCAGGTGTCTCGTACAGGCTGTTGACTGGCTACTGCCGGATAGGGAAAGCTCAATAGGAGGACCTCGCTCGATACCGTTGCCGTAATCGGCGGTATGATCGCGATCACACTCGGCAGGTAAGGTGTTGCCGTCTTAACACGATCAAATTAGAGGAAGCATCCATAATTGGGCTTCGAACGTGTTTCGATCCGCCAATTTAATTCGATTCAATTAAGGAGTATGCCATGTGGTATTTAGTTATGCGTCGTCCTGTAAAACCACGCGAGGACTGGACAGTCAATCTCGAGCAACACCTAGTTTGGATGAAGCAACAGCACGATAACGGCTCCATCCTTTTTTCAGGTCCTACACCTGATCGAAAGTTCGGCATCTATGTGATCAGGGCCGGATCGAAAGCTCAAGCCGAGGAAATTGCCAGTACGGATCCGTATACCGCAGCGGGTTTTTGCGCCTACGAACTTTATGAATGGGACGTTCATCAGATCATGGGCGTCGGACCATTCACCGCGGCGGAGCTACGCGCGCATCACTAGGAACTTTGGGCAGCTTAGTGGAGTGCTGAACTTAGCCGCGCAAAAGTTTGCCGAAGCCCGGGATCGGGACCTTAATTCCAAGAACGTGCATGACCCACCGGAGAGAGGCCGTAGTGCTCGATAGCGCAGGTTTTTGCGTATCGTCTTCGAGCTCCTGAGTGTACGCGACTGAGCGCCGTTCTTGGATCAGCAGACTGTCCGTCTTTGAATGCTGCCGATAAAGCTCGCGAGCAACTTTATAGGAGGCATAATCTGGCAGCTTGACATGTCCCACGGTTTTGGAAACCTCTAATCCCCTAATAGCCAACACCTCGATTCCGCCGTCTTCGTAAATTTCCTCACCGCGTGGTTGATAGTTTCTTTATAGGCTGTCGCGATCACCTGCTACGGATTTCTAGGTTTCATAGCCTGAGCGGTAGCGCTCATCGCCGTGCTCACCGGCAAACCAACTTGCCGCGACAATTCGGCAACCGCCTGTTGCTCGGCGGCATAACCACGCTGGGTTTCCAGTGTGATACCACCATGAGGCCGACATCGCACTGTTCGGCAGCGAAGATACCGAGACTCACGCCCCAAGGCGTCGATGGCTTTAGCGAATTCCGCTTCATTATGACATTGGACGTTCAGTCCTGAGGAGACGGTAAATCTCTTTGGGAGGATCAGATCCCAGTCCGAGGGGGTTTCAAAAACCGAAGGTGATAAATAGCCAAATGCGGGCCCGTCCATCCGGACATGGAAAACTCCCTTGATTTATTTGCCACTGAATCGGGTGCCGCTATGGCGATGATACATCATCATACCTTCGCTCATTTGTAAGCATACCCGAAGAACCATTAGTTAGGTAAACCAGTGATCGTTACGGAAGTTGAAGCTCTCTTACCTCATCGAGCGATCGAGGGAAACCATACTCGCTTCTGCACTGGTTCTGTATAAGACAAGGAGGCTTCCGACGGGTAGCGGCGTGCCGGTTCCGCATCGCATTCGCACCCGTCGCGCGAACGGTGCGGATATTTCTACGGTGCATTCTTGAGGTATCTTATGGCAGGAAGCTCTACTTGAGATGTGATAGAGTGAATGTTGGCGGTTCGAACAGGATCTCCACTTAATCCTGTCCCGCGGTTCCGGCGGTTGGTTGTTCTGGTGATGTCAAAATTCTGCTGTCGTAATATAATAAGGTAGTGGCTTGACTCATCGGTGCGATCAGTCCGATGCGTTGCTGCTGTTGTAGACAAACTAAGTGGAAGTTCTAGATGGATGACCTTGTCGAGCGAATTTTAAATGGGCAAAACCAAGATGGAGGCTGGGGATTTTTGCCAGGCAAGAGCAGTAACACGGAATGTACATCTCTGTGTTTACTGGCTCTGGACAGTCTCGGAGCGAAGCAGCCGATGGCAAGTACAAAACGAGGCTTGGACTGGCTGCTTCAACGTCAACGCGCGGATGGCAGTTGGCCACTCAGTGATTCTACAAATGAAGCTTCTTGGACGACTGCTCTGGCGATCATAGCGCTAAACCGATTCCGGGAATATCAGCTAAAAACGAGGACGGCGTCTGATTGGCTGTTGAAACAGGAGGGTAGGACCCCAGGCGTACTGGCTCGATTAATTGGAGCATTCGTATCTCATAGTAATACCGTTGCTTTGAATCCGGATCTGAAAGGGTGGGCTTGGGTTCCGCGAACATTTAGCTGGGTTGAGCCCACCAGCTACGCTCTTGTTGCCTTGAAGCAAGTACGAACCCATGTTGCCGCCACGAATCTAGAGGAACGAATTCAGCAAGGCGAGATGATGATATATGATCGAATGTGCAGTGGCGGCGGCTGGAACTATGGTAACTCGAAGGTTTTTGGCGATGCGCTGTGGCCTTATCCTGACGTGACGGCCGTGGCATTGATTGCTTTGCAAGACCACCGACTCAATCAAGCTAATCGGGAAAGTATCAGCGTGCTGCGAAAGATGATGCAAGAAACCGATTCCGGATTAGCGTTATGTTGGGGAACTATCTGCTTGTCTATCTATGGCGACGAGATATCCGGATGGAAGCGACAAATCGAAAAACGGTTTCAAACGACAGGCTTTCTCGGCGAAACCAAAACACTGGCATTAGCCCTTGTTGCCTCGGTCGATCATGTCAAAGCTTTTAGATTGTAGACCATGATAAGTCGGCGAAGCTTCCTCAAGTATTCAACCCTTGTCACTGTCACTCCTTTCGTTGGCGGCTGTGGTCAGAGTCATAGGTGGCGCGCAGAAGCATTTCGCAAAGAGAGGATATCGCAGGTGGCGGTTCTGCAAGCCTTACGCTATGACTTATCGCTGCGGGAGATCATAACCAAAGGGCTGAAGCTTTGCGGGTTGAAGGTAAGAGGAAAAACAATTGTCCTCAAGCCGAATCTTGTCGAATTTGACCCCGATGGTGTTATCAATACTAATCCGCTAGTTATCGAAGCTGCCATAGATTGCTTTCGGACGCTCGGCGCCCGACAAGTCTTGGTCGCTGAAGGCCCGGGACATCGTCGTGACAACGAGTACCTTCTCACCGCGTCAGGCATTTACGGCGTAATTAAGGAGCACCGTGTCCCTTACGTTGATTTGAATAGCGACGATTTACGGCCGACGCGCCTGCTTAGTAGTTTTACTAAATTGGAGCAGCTTTATTTGCCGGAGACTCTCTACAATGCCGATCTACTCGTATCGATGCCCAAGTTAAAAACACATCATTGGGCAGGGGTCACGCTATCGTTGAAAAATATGTTCGGTGTGGTTCCGGGCTCGGTTTACGGCTGGCCCAAAAACATTCTTCACTGGCAGGGGATTCACAATAGCATTCTGGACATCAATAGCTCTCTCCCCGTTCGGCAGTTTGCGATTGTCGATGGCATCGTTGGAATGGAAGGGAATGGACCGCTACAAGGTCAGTCAATAGATAGCGGAGTTTTGATTTTTGGTGAAGATCTTGTAGCAGTCGACGCGACCGCAGCCAGATTGATGAAAATCGAACCAAAGAAAATTAAGTATTTGGCTGAAGCGGGCGAGTTTCTAGGCAACGTGAACTATGAGAGCATTGAGCAGATCGGCGAGAGCCTTGAGCCGTTGCAAAAGGATTTTCGCGTTATCGAGGAATTTAAAGACCTGAAAGTTCTGACTCAGTAAAGTCGCTACAGGTTGGGGCGGGGGCCAAAGCCAAGTTCGTACTCCGAACCTAGACCCGATGATTAACTTATTAGCCCAAACACAAAAGGGGCCAGCGGTATCCATCCGTTCGGCCCCTTTTGCTCGATCGCTCTTCTGCTGAATTAGCTAGCTGGATCGTCAGCAGGAATTACCAGCTTCATTCCCACATAGATGTAGTTAGGATTTTTGAGATTTTCTCGGTTCGCTTCAAAAATCTTCTCCCATTTAGATGTAGAATTGTAGAAGCGCTCAGCCAACTTGCTGAGGGTATCGCCGACTTTGACGACATAGTGCTGATCGACCGAACCGGCGGGTTTGAGCGGCTTAGCAGTAGCAACCGAGAGCTGCGTTTTTTCCGGCGCCGGCGCGATGACCTTAGCGACCTCATTAACTTTATTCTCTATTGCGGCCGGTTTTACCTTCGTATCTATGGTTTCGGGCTTCTCCTTGGCCGCAACTACCACCGGCGCAGGATTAGCGCGTGGCGCCGCTTTAGCAAGGCTTTGGGTCTTGTACAGGTGATCAACGAACCCAGAACTGTCGAGTTCTTTCATGAACGTCAGATCTACGAACTGCTCAGGGCGCGCACTTCGAGCTGCGGGTTCTTTGATACCCATTTCGCGGAGCATGATTTGAATTCCCTTAATTGTTGGATAGGGCTTTTCTGGAATCAGTGAATTAAGGACAGAGTCGTAGGCTTCATCTAAAGCTTCCATATCGTCGGATTTCAGATACTTCGCCAAAATTCCAATTGTCTCTTGCCGGCGGGTCTTCATGAAATGAATACTCTCGACAAAAGCTTTTAAGACGTTGCGAACGAGCTCCGGTTGTTTTTTGATGGTGTCTTGACTAAAGGCTAGCCCAGTATGCTGATATTCAAGTCCGAGCATTTGAAGGTCCGCCAGAGTGTTCAGCCCCATCCTTTTTGCTTTAGCAGTTAATGGGATAGCGATCATAACGCCGTGTATTTTGCCGCTTTCTAAGGCTGAGAAGCGGGCTGGTTGACTACCGATCTGAACAATAGCGACATCCTTATCCGGTGCTAATCCGTATTTCTCAAG
>JAICEJ010000271.1 GCA_025924215.1 Candidatus Binatia bacterium | reverse complement strand
TGAGCTTTGCCGAGATTGCCGAAGCTAATCAGGGCTCGATATTAGGAGAGGGTCACTACGCCAACATGGCGGACGGGCCGGAGACATCGATTGTCGCTCAGGTAGCTGAGGTGGAGGTAGATACCCAAACCGGTGAGGTACAAGTTAGAAAGCTGACAACGGCTCACAATACCGGAGCCATTCTG
Source organism: Candidatus Binatia bacterium (assembly GCA_025924215.1). Classification (GTDB taxonomy): domain Bacteria; phylum Desulfobacterota; class Binatia; order UBA9968; family UBA9968; genus WHTF01. The sequence goes on along the minus strand of JAICEJ010000271.1, from coordinate 6,649 downwards.
AACCCGTTAACACACCAGGGGCAAATCGATGGCGGCGTGATTATGGGAATGGGTTACGGCATCATGGAGGATCTCGCTGTCGATGAAAGCGGAAAAGTTCTGACGAACAATCTAGGAGAATACAAAATTCCCAATATCAAAGACGTGCCGGTACTCAAAACTGCTATCATCCAATCGGCAACTGGCAGTGGACCGTATAATAGTATGAGTATCGGCGAGACGGCGCTAATACCCACGGCTGCCGCCATCGCCAACGCCGTGGAAGACGCGGTCGGTGTGCGGATCACGTCCCTGCCAATCACCGCTGAGAAAGTGCTGAACGCGATCAGACGCCGCTGAGATCAGCGGAATTTGGTTACTAAGTCGGCATAGAGCCCGCCGCGCCTATCGTTGTCAGCCAAGGCTCAGCGATGCTGTCATTTGTCTTTGCGCTTACCGTGTAGCGCGACAAACAAGTTGTAAAATGAGGCGATCGATCTTTCTTCCATGTTGGGATGGCCGTTTTCATTCTGGTATAAGAGAGTGACGCTAAGCGAGGTTTTGTGCAGTTCGAGCAGCTCGGCGTTCTTCGTATCCAGGTAAGATCCCACTGTTCTTAAAGTATTCGGCAAGCTATAGAAGTCAGGCAGGCGGTCACGCTTTTTTCTATTCAAACGACTCTCGTTCTCGAGGCGCTCGATCTCGGCCGTTCCATAGGAAAGCGACGTTTCCTTGGATGCTCCCTGTATTCGGTTCCGCCAATCGCGCAATCTCGCGACTAAGCGTGAATCCTTTTCCGGAACTCCGCGCACCACATAGCGCTCGGCATCCGCTTTGAGTTCGAAGGCCGTTATTCGCTTGTTGTCGAGCGATTGTCCAATCGCACGAAGATGTTGATCATAACCACTTCTAGATCGCATCAAACCTCACTTTCCAAGCAGGCCGCTATTGCCGACTACCACGAGCAGAGACGCTCTGCGTCATATCATCGGCAGAATCCGGAAACAAGGGCTAAACGCCTGACTTCCTTGACAACAAGGAGAGCCAACCGTATGGTTTGTAGTGCTCCCCGATGCATCGGCGCCACTGCACTTAATAAACAAAGGAGGATCAATGGCACGTCCAGAAAGAGTTGGAACAACCCAAGGCACAGTTTCCTATCATGGTTTGCGTGATTGGCTGGACCAGGTCGAAAAATTGGGCGAACTGCAGAAAGTCAACGGCGCACACTGGGATCGGGAGATGGGGGCAATCACTCAGATGCTCACTGAAACCGGCAAAGGTAAGGCGCCAGCGATCCTTTTTGATGAAGTTCCCGGATACCCAAAAGGTTACCGGACGCTTTACGGGCAGTTCTCAACCATTAAGCGCGTGGCGTTGACCTTGGGCCTACCGCTCGAATACGAGCACAAAGCCGATATCGTCAAAGCCTACCATCATCGCATGGAAGACATGAAGCTGCTCAAGCCCAAGATCGTCAGGACCGGGCCCATATTTGACAATGTTCTGGAAGGCGACAAAGTGGATGTGCTTAAGTTGCCCGTGCCGATTCATCATCAACAAGATACGCATCGCTACATTGGCACAGCGGATATGTGCATCACCAAAGATCCGGACGCAGAGTGGTATAATTTTGGCGCCTATCGTTGTGAAGTTTACGATGAAAAAACTATCGGCTGTCAGATCACCGAAGGTAAACATGGGCGCATTCACCGCGACAAGTATTTTGAGCGCGGGCAGAGCGCTAAGTTTGCGATTGTGTGCGGCCAAGATCCGCTTCTATATCTGCTATCCGCCAGTCCGTTGCCGAGCGGAGTTTCTGAATACGATTTTGCTGGCGGGATTCGCGGCGAACCGGTCGAGGTCGTTAAAGGCCCATTTACCGGTTTTCCGATTCCGGCGGACGCAGAGATCGTCATCGAAGGCGAGGCGGTTCCGGGGCAGGTCAGACCAGAGGGGCCGTTCGGTGAATGGATGGGCTATTATTCCGACGATGTCGTGCCACGTCCCTACTTGAATGTGAAGACCGTCCTGTATCGCAATGATCCGATTCTCACTTGCGCGCCGCAGCACAAGCCGGTGGACGAAACTGGCTTGCTCAAAGGCATTGCCGGCGCAGCCGAAATCTGGAAAGCTTTGGAAGCTTGCGGGTTGCCCGAAATTTTGGGCGTCTGGAATCACGAAGGGGCGCCGGCAACTCGCTTCACCGCCATTCAGATCCGGCAACGCTATCCGGGGCATGCTCGCAACGTGCTTCACGTCGCAGCTAACTGTATGGCCGGCGCTTACAACGGCAAATGGACGGTGGTTGTCGATGACGATGTCGATTGTTCGGACATGGATCAGGTTCTATGGGCGATGGGAACTCGCTTCGACCCAATGACCGATATCGATTTGATTCAAAAAGCCTGGTCTTCAGGCCGTGACCCGATGTTTCTCCCGGGAAATTTCAACAATCGCATTTTGATCGACGCATGCGTTCCTTACAACCGCAAGCTGAAAGGTGAATTCCCCAAAGTGGTGGAAGTTCCTAATGACGTGCGCGCGCAGCTGAAGGCCAAGTTTCCGCGGTTATTCAACTCACAAGTGTAAAAGAGGATCTGGGCATGGTTTTTACAAGCTGGCGCGGTGTTGTCGGTGTTGTGAAACCGACACACCGTCCCGGCTCGCTTGAAGAGTTCATCCGTTTGCTACCCGAGGGGATCGGGGTACTGCCGGTTTATTTGAACTTCAAGCGAGGAACAGTGGATGAATTCCGGGCGGCCCTCAATGCAGTCGAAGACAAAGTTGCCGAGCTGGCCAACGAAGGCGTCGATCTGATACATCCTGAAGGGGCGCCGCCTTTTATGGTGCACGGCTATAAAGGCGAAGAAAAGATCATTGAAGATTGGCAACGCAAATATAAGGTCCCCATCGTCACGGCGGCGCAAACCCAAGTGGACGCTTTACGCGCTTTGAACGTGAGAAAAATTCTTGGTGTCACTTATTTCGTCGGCAGCGTAAACGATATTACAACCAGTTACTTTTGCGATGCCGGCTTCGATGTGCTGGCCATGGAAGGGATGTCAGTTGCCTTTGAAGATGTCGGCCGGCTCGCCTCGCAGGAAATCTACGCGCATACGCGACAAGCCTTTTTAAAACATCCCGATGCCGAAGCGATTTATATGCTAGGGACAGGTTGGCGCTGCCTGGACATCATTCGTTTGCTGGAAGGCGATTTGCAGATTCCGGTAATCCATCCGGTGCCCGCCCGAGTCTGGGCAGTGCAAAAACGGCTGCATGTGAGGCAGCCTGTGCAGGGCTTCGGGCGATTGCTTCTAGAGATGCCCTAAAATTCGCGAACCAGCATCTAAGTGCCGGTGATATTCTCTCCCGATCAGAACGTCACGGTTAGCCAAGCGTGGCTTTGAACCGTGAGTGTCGAGCCCCCAATTTGAAGAGCCTCGACCCTTGAAATGGACGAGCCGTTCAAGTTTCTTGTTCTGCATCCGTAAAGGTTATGACAAACGAAGTCGAAGCGTTTCGCATCTTTGAACATGCGGGATGGGAATCTATTCCCGAACAGTATCATCAGGCATTCGGTAGGCTGACGACCCAGACGATCGGACCTCTGTTGGATGCGGTTCAAGTAAAGAGCCGCACGAAGCTCCTCGACATCGCGACGGGTCCGGGCTACGTCGCCGCCGCCGCGGCAAGGCGCGGCGCGACTGTGCTCGGGATTGATTTCTCATCGAGGATGATAGAACAAGCGCGACAGCTCCATCCTGGCATCGAGTTTCGACCAGGTGACGCAGAGCGGCTACCACTAGGCAACGGACTATTCGATTCGGCAGTAATCAATTTTGGCATTCTTCATTTCGGGCAGCCGGAGATCGCGTTGGGTGAGGCCTGGCGGGTTATTCGGGCCGGCGGTTACTTTGCTTTCACCGCCTGGGCTCGACCTGATGAGACGGTTGGGTTCGATATTGTTCTTCGGGCAGTGGAAGCGTATGGCGAACCAAGAATAAAATTACCCGAGGGACCCCACTTTTTTCGGTTTAGCGATCCTGCCGAATGCGGTAAGGAACTGATCGGCGCTGGTTTCGAGAATCCGACGGTGGTGAAGGTTCCTCAGCTGTGGCGATTGTCCGGCGGAGAGGCTCTTTTTGATACTATGCGAAATAGCACGGTTCGCACAGCCGGACTGTTGCAGAGTCAGAAATCAGTGGTGTTGCAGAAGATTCGTGCAGCGATCTGCGCCGAGGCGGAGCAGTACCGAAGCGGAGATGTTATTGAACTACCGATGCCGGCACTCATCGCCGCAGGAAAAAAACCGAAGTGACCTTGATGACGGCGGCGACTCTAGAGCCCTGCGCGTCGTAGCTCAACCGTTAAACCACCACTTGAATGACGATCGAGGCACTCAGTCATCAAGCCGGAAGCCAAGCTTTATGATTACTTGCCAGTAATCAATTTTATTGTTCTCGATGTAACCTCTGGTCTCGATGACCTGAAACCAGTGGATGTTGTGCAACGTCTGGCCGGCCTTCGTAATCGCGTTCTGTACCGCATCTTCGACGCTGGTTTTAGAGGTGCCGGTCAGCTCAATTTGTTTGTAGATGTGATCGCTCATATTTCACCTCGATGTCTGGTGGTTTGGCTTAGAAAAGCAATAAAGGTGCCCGCGTTAAAAAATAATAATTATCAAAGGATTCTTCTCGACGACTGTCCCAGTGATGTCACACCGAAGATTCCGAAGTGCGCACAATATCCCGGGGGCGGTTACTTTCGCGTTTATATTACGGGCCGTGATGCGTTGCCAAGGGGCTTGTCTCGGCTAACTGCATCATCTTACGTGCGAGTCTCTCCGTCAGTTCGTTACGATCTCTATAGGCATCTGAAACATCCCATAAGTTGTTCGACTCGTCTGGATCGTTGACGAGATCATACAGTTCGCCCCATTCCACTCCTTCATATAAGGTAAGTCGCTGTTTTTCCGTAATCAGACTTCGTGCCCGGAAATTATTCTCCAAACCCATGTAGCCGCGTCGCTGATGTTCTTCGATCAGGACAGAGTCGTGGCCGGTAGCGCCTCCTTCAAGCGCGGGAAGCATACTTCGTCCCTGTATTCCGTTGTATGCCGCCAAGCCGGCACGATCCAAGACAGTGGTAGCTATGTCGAGCGTGCCGCATAGGCCAGAATTCACAATGTTCTTTTTGACAGCGCTCGGATCACGCCAGATAAATGGCACCCGAACTAGCCCACGATAGTGCAGCGCGCCCTTCAGAAGTAGCTGGTGATCGCCCATGAAGTCACCATGATCGGTAGTGAACACGATCACGGTATTTGACTCCAGCCCCAGCGCCACAAGCCGCGCGAATATTTTGCCTATCGCATCATCGATCATCGTGATCATGCCGTAAGTAAGGGCGATTGCCTCACGTGCCTCGCGCGCGCTGATCGCAAAAGTCCGCTGTCCTTCTCGATTGCTCTTGTTCAGCTCTCGCTCCTCATAAAGTTTCTGCAGGTGCGGCGGGATTGGTCGTTCCCCTGAATTGAATGATGACGGCAATGAGATTGATTGAGGATCATACATTTCCCAATATTTGCCCGGCGGTGTGAATGGATGATGCGGATCGGGAAATGAACACTGAATGAAAAATGGCTGACTCTGATTTGAACGCGAATATGTCTTCAAGTAATCGATGGTGCGTTCCGCGACAAAAGTGGTTGGATATAGTTCTTCCGGCATTCTCGTGCGCCAAGCCTGCGGTGCGATATAACCGTTTCCGGGAAGCTGATTCTTGGCTCCGCGCAAGGACTCGGAATGCGAATGACGTGCTTTAAGCCATCGTTCATAATGTCCGACGGCTTTATCGCCGTGCCCGATGGCCAGTTCCACATGGTTGAAACCGTAATAGGGACCCACCGGTTCAAACTCAGGATCTCGCTCCCAAGTCGATGGAAGTTCCTGATCATAGCGGTCTCGTTCATTGATCGATTTTGCGGCTTCGCGTAGATGGTCCGGTGGCGGAATGCGGTTTGAGTTGGATTGAGGCATGCCAATGACGGGAGGAGTGCCGTTTATGCTCTGGAGATGGCACTTTCCAACGAGAACCGTCTCGTAGCCAGCAGCTCTAAGAACGTCGACAAAAGTGGTGGCCCTCAGTGAAAGTGGAACGCCATTCTGACGCGCACCGTGCAACGACGGCATGCGACCGGTCATAAGCGTAGCGCGATTCGGCATGCAAATCGGCGTTGCCACGTAAAACCGATCGAAACGTGCGCCTGCCGCAGCCAATCCATCAATGTTGGGAGTCTGAACCACGGAATTGCCATAACAACCGAGATGATCGGCTCGTTGCTGGTCAGTGATGATCAAGAGAAAATTGGGCTGCTTACTCATGAGCATTACCATCCTTTGATATCTAGTTATCATACGAGCAACTAGCTAGGAAATGTCTCGTATGACGATGCAGCTAAGTGGAAGAAATGATAAAACCCGAGGTAGCTGGCATCAAGAACCCGATGTGTAGAGACGCAAGCGATGCCAACGAACGTTAGAGTACGATCGTGGATTGCTGACTTACTTAACCCCAAACTGCTTACTAGCTCAAATCGAATGCCGGACAGTAAAGTATCGTGCAGATTTCCTTGTCCCACACCACGATTAGAAGCGGATGATAATCG
>JAICEJ010000270.1 GCA_025924215.1 Candidatus Binatia bacterium | reverse complement strand
GGCCTTCGGAAATGCCTGGCCGCGAATGGGATCAGAAAGTCTTCGGGATAGAATTCACCCCGGGCGCCGAAGCCGCCGCCGACTTCCGGCTCGATAAAATGGATACAGCTCTGCGGCAGCCCGATGAGATCGGAGAGAATACGCCAGTTGGTGTGGGTCATCTTGGTCGGTCCCCACATTGTTAGAAGTCCCCGCCCCTCGTCCCACTCCGCGACTAAACCCCGATTTTCCAGAGGCACTGCGGAGTGGCGCTGAGTAGAGAAGTCTTCTTCAAATACCAGATCACATCGGTCGAAAGCCGTGTCGACGTCGCCGACATTTACCTGAAAGTTGGCAGCGATGTTGTTTGGCGTCGCGTCATGCAGTTGGGGAGCTCCCGGTTGCATGCTTTGGCGCGCGTCCGTGACAACGCCGAGGGCCTGGTATTCAACGTCGATAAGCTCGAGCGCATCCTCGGCAATGTAACGGCTGTCCGAAACCACCACTGCAACAGGATCGCCAACGTAGCGCACCTTGTCCGTCGCGATTGGAGTTTGCTGCGAGCGTTCCAGGCCTGGAATGACACCGGTACGCATCGGAATTGTTTTCAATCCCGGCATATCAGCCGCAGTAAGAACACCTATAACACCGGGCAGCTTCAAGGCGGCGGTTGCATCAATTCTTGTGATACGCGCATGCGCCTGAGTGCTCCGTAAAATAGTCGCGTGAACCATTCCAACGCGCTGGATATCGCCAACATACTTGCCGCTGCCCCGTAGCAGCCTTATGTCTTCTTTGCGTTTAGCTCTTGAACCAATATATGGCATCGCTGTTTTTCCTACGGAAGAAAGCTCAGATCTATGGCTCGACAGTCGCCATCAGCCTTGCAAGCACCCTGGAGATAAGCGGCTGCTATCAGCACACGTCCATGATGATCACGCCGACCTAAGAGTGAACTCAAACTGCTCCCGCTGTGCCTTGGCGTAGGTCTCTCTGAATTCCTCCTGGCATCGGTAGGCAACACACGGAATTAGTTTTCCCCGAACGCTGACTCGCAACGTCGACCGATCGAACGGATAGGGTTCTACGAGCACGTTGTTGCGATCGAGAACACGCAACTTTAGATCGACCTCCTCCTCGCCCAATTTCACCGGGGTTGGTTTGATCGAAGGGCCATAGTAGCCCTTGCCAGCTGTGTGACCGCCGGTCTCCGGCACAGTTGTAATGTCGTAGTTAGAACAGAAAAAAAGTGACAGCCGATCGAACACCTGCATCATCAGATAGTTCAACCATATTTGTTCCTGGTCCGTTGCGCCGGCATACTGTTCCATCTGTTTCAGCTTAGCCAGCATCTGATCGTGATCAGGTTCGCGGTTTTTTACGAACTGCTGAGAGTATTCGTCCTGACGCTCCACCATTGTCGGCATCGTTCCATAACGCTTTTTCGTCAGACCCACGCCGTGCATGCTGACGATCAATCCTGCATAAAGGTCTCGAGAGATCACGTTGTCGATGCCTTTGCCGTAGAAGGTCGATCTGAATTCTCTTGGCGTTCGAGTAAAAGGTATGGGAACGCCTTGTTCATCCACAGACGGAAACACGTCCCAATCCCACCAGCCGTTGTCATGGGCCTCCGCCGCCAGCACCATTGACCCATAGGGCTTTAGGCGTGCAAACTCTTGATTTCCCCAATGGGCAGCAAACTGCCCGGCGAGATCGCCATGGTCATTTTGTGTGATCATTCGGTACCATTCAGAATTGTCTGCAATAATCATTGTGAATTACTCCTCTCTATTGCGTGTTTTCCGAACTCAGAACAAGGAGCCATCCTGATACCTGGCTGCAGATCCTATACGTCAATTACCTGTCGCAGGCCGGCTAACACCTACCCTGAGAGATATAAATTTATGTCCATAGTTTGCGCAACCCTTGTAGAACGAAACCGTCCAGAGATTCAATTCCTAGCCATTGGGCTATAGCGCCTTCGAGAAGAGGGACTCTCAATGCAAAATCGAAAATGATCAAGAAAAAAAGATAATTGACCAGCCCAAGAGTCAAGGATTTCTTATAACCTTCCTTGGCGGCGACTTTTAAAAATGCAACTGTCAGAACCAGACTTCCCAAACGAAATCCGAACAGCCAAATTCCCAAGAAAAACACTGCGATCCAACTCCCAATGGTCGCCAGACGCCAAACTTCAGAGGGCTCGACCCCGGCCGCCTGATGATCTGGAGGCGCCATCTTCAACTCAATATCGTCTTTTGATGAACCATATTGAAAGTTGCGCACCGAGAGAGCGACTTGGGCCAACGCCAGAATCAGAACAGTAAGACCCACCGACCAAGGAAATAGCCGTGAGTGAAATGACCAATCCCTAGCCTCCCAAACGAACCAGAGAATCGCTAGCGCAACGAAACAGGCAAAGACTAGATCAAGCGCTCTGTGAAACACGTCCACTCTCCGATTTCGCCGGCCGACGGCGATAAGAAGACACCATCAAACTGCCAAACCCGAGAATAAACGTGCCCACGACAATAGGTTTGAGAAACAAACCCAAGCCATGAAGTTCATACGATATTAAAAAGTTTCGTTCGATGAGCGTGCCCAAAACCAGACCCAAAATTAACGGCGGTCGCGGCCAACCCAGATAGACCATCGTCAATCCGAGTAGCCCGAAGACAATCGTCATGAACATGTCAAGCATCGAATTGGAGTCGGCGTAGGATCCAAGGAAAACCAGTAGCAGTATAGCCGGCAGGAGAAGCGCGCCCTTGACGTACGTGATCTTCACAAGCTGGTTCAGAAACATGAAACTCAACACAACCGTAATGACGTTGGAGATGACAATCATCCAAACGAATGAAAAAGTAAGGCCCAGATTTTCAGTCAACATGCTCGGACCCGGAACGATTCCCTGGATCAAGAACGCCCCGAGCAAAATAGCCGTGGAGACGCTTCCAGGTATGCCAAAACCCAGCGTTGGAATCAGCGAACCGCCGATCCCCGAGTTGTTCGCCGCACCCGGTCCGAGCACGCCCCGGACATCTCCGTTGCCGAATCTACTCTTGTCCGCCGCGCTTTGTACTGCGTGTCCGTAAGCCACCCATTGGGAGACGCCCGTCCCCAAACCAGGTATGATTCCTATGATTGTGCCAATGAGACTGCAACGGACCGTGATACCCAAATAGACAAATGTGTCTTTTACGCCCTGCATGACACCGCCGATCTTGCCTATTTTTTTCTCCGCAATACTGGTTCCTTTGATCCATAGATCGACAACTTCAGGGATGGCAAAGAGTCCCACTGTAACCGGCACCAAACTCAAACCTTCCCAGAACTCAACCATCCCCAACGTGTAACGAGGCACGCCGGTTTGCGAATCCAGTCCAACCACAGAGAGTAGCAGTCCGAGCCCGGCTACGACGATGCCTTTGAGCTTGTTCGTGCCACTTAAAGCAGCGACAAATGTGACCCCTACCAAGGCGAGGGCAAAAAACTCAGGTGATTTAAACGCCAACACAATCGGAGTGATAATCGGGATGCTTATCGCCAATACTCCTGCTCCGATTATTGCTCCCACCAAGCTGCTCATCAGCGCCGCGCCCAGGGCGCGCCCAGCTTCGCCATTCTTAGCCATCGGATGACCGTCGACGATGGTTGCGGCAGAAATAGACTCCCCGGGTATACCAAACAGTATGGAAGTGATATCTCCTGTCGTCGATGTAACGGCGAGCATTCCCAGGAGAAACGCGAATGCCTCAACCGGCTTCATATCAAAAGTGAAAGGGAGCATGAGTGCGAGAGTGGTAACACCCCCGACGCCGGGAAGAATCCCGACTACAAACCCGGCCAAGATCCCAATCAGCAACAACGGGAATGTAGGGTAGGTAAAGACAGCGGTAAGGCCCGCTAGAAAAGCCTCTGCCATTAGGTTAGGGGTAAATCGAACTTACGATGTTCGTTGCATTCAACTAAGACCGTTGTCGCGCCTGATATCTTCTAAGGCGCTTCCTTGCGCTTTAGGGCTTCCTCCAGAGCTTTCTTGGTCTTGTCATCCATCGTCAGAAGATCATGCACGACTTCCGTCACTTCTTTCCAATTCTTTGGTTCATAGCTTCGCCCGGTTTTTTCGTAATCGGATATGAATGTTTGATCCTTCAACATTTTCTCAAACCCTTCCTGTAATGCTAAAACGCGTTCTCTCGGAACTTTAGGGCCGACAGCAAATGGGTACGAAATTGCCCTAGGTCCATCCACGACCCGGAGCAACCTGCGCGTCGTGTCGTCCGGCGCGGCAGCCTGGGCGGCAACAGCATCTTTGAGCCAGGGATGCTTCGGAACCTCAGGCTCATTAATCACCAGCATGCGGACTAATTGTTTCGGCTCAAACAGATTTTTCAAAGTCGAAGTGAAAGAATCCCAACTGGAGCAGATTCCATCTACCTCCCGACTCAAAACGGCATTCACAATTGGACGCTGCCCGTTGTATCCATAAATCATGCGGAACTTTAGACCTAATGCCGCCCTGATTACTGCTGTGCCATCAGTAATACCGGATCCCGGAGCCTCCACTCCCATCGTCACTACTTTTCCAACGGCACCTTTAATCTGATCGAGATGATTAACCCCGGTCTCGACATGCACGGCGCAAGAGGTGCTGCCGGCATTGAGGCTTGCGAGCCAATGGTATTTCAAGCCGTCGAACTTAATACCTTCGCGGCCCTGCGCTTGCTGAAGCAACATCTGCGGGTGGAAATCGACAACTTGTGTGCCGTCTTGGGCCAATGTCGTGTAGACGAGATTTGCCGCTACCAGGCTACCTCCGCCCGGTCGGTTCGAGACGATTATATTAGGATTGCCGGGAATATGTTTTCCGAGGTGCTTGGCAACGATGCGCGCGGCTATGTCATAGCCTCCGCCCGGATCGAAACCGACGGTAAGCGTTACCGTTTTCCCCTTGTAGAAGTCTGCGACTGCCTTCTCGTTGAAGCCCTGCGCTCGTACATTGCTTAGCTGAATATACGGCAGTAGCAGCAATAGAATCACTATCGATCGACAACAGACATGAGTAAATTTTCGATTTACTCTTACATAATCCAGGACAGCCATACGCTACCTCCTAAGCCTTTCTCTATGAGCTTTTCGCAATGTTTAGACATCGTTGAGTCAGGTCAGGAAAACTGAACTTGATTGCTAATTCGCGTTTGATTCAGCCAGTGACCCGGATAGGTACACAATGATCTTTGAGCGCAATGAAGGTTATACTGTTGATACATCGTATGAAGGTCTTAGTTCTAAGCTATAACAATCAGCGCTTCGATGATCGATTTTTAATCGAGCTTATGAATGGGCGTTAGCAATTTTGATCAGTTTCAACAGGTAGTCCGGTTTGAGGGGCAGCTTGGTTACCTCAACACCAAGAGCGTTCGAAACGGCATTAGCCAAGGCCGCGCCAGCCGCAGTGATTCCTCCTTCGCCTGCGCCTTTGGCACCCAGAGGGTTGAGCGGCGAAGGGAAATCTTCAGTCGAGATCAGCTGCGCTTTGGGCATTTCCATCGCCGTCGGCATCAAATAGTCCATGAAACTGGTCGCTAATGGCTGACCATCTTCAGCGTAGACAAACTCCTCCAACAAAGCGCCGCCGATTCCCTGTGCTAATCCGCCGGCCATTTGTCCCTCAACAATCATGGGATTGATTTTTCTTCCGATATCTTCGGTTACTAAATAGTCGAGAATCTTTATTTCGCCGGTCTCACGATCTACTTCGACCACCGCGACATGCACACCGTACGGAAATGGACGCTGGTCCGTGGCGAAGAAATCCTCCTCAGAAATTCCCGGGGTTATACCGCTTTTCAGAGCTGGACCGGGCAACGCCAAGCGGGCAAGAGCGGCAAAGCTTAGAGATTGATCTGGCGCGCCCCGTGCCGCAACGTGCGCATCTTGGAGAACAAGATCACCGATGTCGATTTCCAGCGCCATAGATGCCAGGCGCAAAAGCTTGTCCTTCACCTTACGCGACGCTCCCACCGCAGCACTGCCAGCCATCACGGTTGAACGGCTGGCGTTACTACCGTTTCCATACGGAACCTTTGCGGTGTCACCGTGGATCACCCGTACATCCTCAATCGCAACCTGCAGTTCATCCGCGACGATTTGGCTCAAGGCTGTCGCGATTCCTTGACCAAGTGAATTGCAGCCCGAATACAAAACAACCTTGCCGGCATTGTCCACTTCGACACGAGCATACTCCCAAGGTCCCCTGCCGCTGGTTTCGACGAAACAGCCGATGCCTATGCCGATGGCACCGCCTCCTTTTCTAGCATCTGCACATCGCTCCTGCAGCTTTTCATAACCGATGTGCTCCAGAGCACGTTCAAACTGAAGTGAAAAATCGCCGCTGTCGTAACGTATATTGTGGTAGGGATGCCGGCCTTGGTCGTAAGGCATTTCATCTTTTGCAATGAAGTTACGTCGTCGGACATCCGCTGGGTCCATGTGGAGTCGGCGTGCAACCATATCTAACAGCCGTTCTCGCACGAAGTTCGCTTCATAGCGTCCAGGACTGCGGTAAGTGCCAACCGGAGTTTTGTTGGTCAGCACGCAAAAAACGTTAGCGCGAAAGTTTTTGATACGAAATGGTCCGCGCAGCATCGCAGACGCGGCAATCGCCGGAGTACCGCCATGGGTTCTGGTGTACCCGCCCATATCGAAGAGAATCTCGGCATCCATGGCCATGATGGTGCCGTCCGTTTTGACGCCGACCTTGACCCGATGGTTCTGCTGCCTCGACTGATTCATCGTTTTTAGATTTTCCGAGCGGTCCTCGATCCAGCAGACTGGCCTTCGGAAATGCACGGC
>JAICEJ010000269.1 GCA_025924215.1 Candidatus Binatia bacterium | reverse complement strand
TCCCATCGGCGGTTGCATCGGCGCCAGCGCCTATGCAGAGAAGCTGGGCTTCAACAATGTCGTCGCCTTCGATATGGGCGGCACCACTGCCAAATGCGCCCTGGTTGAAAACGGCCGCTTTTCGGTCAATTCCGTTTACTACGCCAATGGCTATGTAAAAGGGTTCCCTATTAAATCGGCAGTCATCGATATCGTCGAAGTCGGCTCCGGCGGCGGCTCCATCGCTTGGATCGATTCGCAAAGTCGCCTGCATGTCGGTCCGCAAAGCGCCGGCTCAACACCCGGTCCGGTCTGTTACGGCCGCGGCGGCACCGAGCCGACGGTCACCGATGCCAACTTAATTCTTGGGCGCTTGAACGCCGGCAACTTTCTCGGCGGCGAAATGGCGCTCGATGCAAAAGCCGCCGAGGCGGCGATCGAAGAGCGTGTCGCCAAGCCACTGGGATACGCCGGACAAAGCGGCGCAATCCAGATGGCTGACGGCATTATCTCGATTGCGACGGTGATCATGGCCGGCGCGATACGGAAGGTATCCGTCGAGCATGGCCTCGACCCGCGCGATTTTATTCTCTTCAGCTATGGCGGCGGCGGACCGCTGCATGCTTGCGCCCTGGCGCATGAACTTTACATACCGGAAGTAGTAATACCTCCGGAACCCGGAAACTTTTCTGCCATCGGTATGTTATTGGCCGATGCCCGTATCGATACATCGAAAACTTTCGTTGGTATCTTAGACGATAAGACGATTACTACTATGGCGGAGATGTTCGCGGCCTTGGAAAAAGATGCGGCGGTGGCGCTCGCCGCTGAGTTTAGCAGCAGCGAAACATTTTTCGAACATCACGCCGAGATGCGCTTCCGCGGCCAACGACATAACATCAAGGTTCCAGTTTCGGGTCTTAAGGATGTTCAGCAGATCCGCGCCGCCTTCGAACGCGACTATAAGCGCCGCTATGGCCACGCTGACGCCAAAGCGCCGGCGGAATTTCAAGCGTTGCATCTCTCTGCCTTCGCAAGGTTGAAGCAACCGCAGATTGGTCGGCTACCCCGCGCGGCGAGCAAAGCCCAGCCGGCGCAGAAGCGGCGCGTCTATATAGGAAGCGCCGGCGGCTGGGCCGATGCGCAAATCTATAGCCGCGATGCGCTGGAACCGGGCTTCAGCGGCACGGGCCCAGCGGTAATCGAAGAGTACGGCTCGACCACGCTGGTCTGGCCCGGCGATAATTTTCAAATTGGCGAACTGCATGAGATCAGGATTAAGATCAAAGATGAAAGATGAATTATGAAAGGAAATTTATACAGGATGACTGGATTTGCTTCCGCTTTCAGCTTTCATCGTTGATATTTTCGTTAGCAGTACTTTCATGAAAGCAAGTCCACAACTCATAGTGCCGCGGCCGGCCGTCGATCCCATCACCCTCGAAGTCATCCGCCATGGCATCGTTTCGATCACCGATCAGATTGACGCGAACATCGCACGCACGGCCTTCAGCCCTTACATATACGAGTATAAAGATTTCGCCGTTGGGCTGGTAAGCGCGGATGGTGAGCTGATCGCCCAATGCACCGGCGGCATGCCGGTCTTCGTTGCCGATTCGGTCGGCATGGCTGTACGCGATGGCCTTGCCGTCTATGGCCGTAAGCGCTTGCAGCACGGTGACGTGCTCTTGTGCAATCACGCGGCGATTCAAGGACAGCACTTGAACAACACCGTGATGTATACGCCTATTTACGCCGGCGCGAGCCGTGGCAGCCTGGTGGGTTTTTTCGCCATCAATGTCCATTGGATCGATATCGGCGGCATCACGCCGCGGTCCAGCGATATCTTTATGGAAGGCCTGCAGCTGCGCTCGATCAAACTGTGGTCGGAGGGCGAACCAATTCAAGAGGTGTATCGGATCATCGAAAACAACACGCGCTTTCCTGTGGAGCTTCTGGGCGACATCGCGGCGCAGCATGCCGGTTGTATTCTCGGTCGCGATCTTACGCAAAGATTGGCCGAAAAGTACGGCGTCGAGACTTTCTTAGCAGTGGTAAAAGCCATGCTCGATCAGAGCGAAGCCGCGGCGCGTGAGCGCATCCGCCGCATACCGGACGGCCAATACAGCTATGAAACATTTTTCGATAATGACGGCGAAACCGATGATGCGCTGCCGATTCGAGTGAAAGTAATTATCGAAGGCGACGAGATGACCGTCGACTATTCAGGGATTGCCGAGCAGGTGCGCGGCTGCATCAATTCGGGATATTACGGCGGCGGGCGCACCACGGCGCGGGTTGCGTTCAAGTATCTAATCGCCAACGAGGAGCCCGCCAATGAAGGCACTTTTCGGCCGCTGAAACTGATTCTGCCCGAAGGCAAAATCTTGAGCGCCCATCCGACGGCGCCGATGGGAAATTATTCGCAACCGTTTCCAACGGTGATCGACGCGATTATCAAAGCTTTGGAGCACGCCCTGCCCGAGCGCGTCACCGGCGCGCATTTCGGCACTTTCTCGGGGGTACGTTTTCGTGGCAAGCGCGACAACGGCACTCCGTTCGATTGTCACGACAGCGGTCACGGTGGCTGGGGCGCCTGCGCGACTCACGACGGCGCCGGCCCGTTTCGCACGATGGCGCACGGCGACACGCGCATCATTCCCGTGGAACTTCAGGAGTCGATGTATCCCTATCGCATTGTCGAGTTCTCCCTGCGTGAAAATTCGGGCGGGCCCGGCAGATTTCGCGGCGGCCTTGGCTATCGTAAACGATACGAAATCCTCGGCCACTGCGATCTTCAGGCGATGTTCGATCGGGTCAAATATCCGCCGTGGGGAGTGCATGGCGGCAAAGCAGGC
Organism: Candidatus Binatia bacterium; assembly: GCA_025924215.1. Taxonomy (GTDB): domain Bacteria; phylum Desulfobacterota; class Binatia; order UBA9968; family UBA9968; genus WHTF01. Next base: position 4,014 of record JAICEJ010000269.1, on the reverse strand, counting down.
CAATCAGGGCAGATCACTGTGATCAAAAAATCCGGCGAACAGGAAATCCTCTACAAGAGTAAAGCTTATCCGTTGGAACCTGGCGATTCGATCATCGTTGAGACCGGCGGCGGCGGCGGGTACGGCTCGCCCCATGATCGCAAGCGCGAATTGCTTGAACGCGATCTGCGGCGCGGTTATGTATCCGTAGAAGCCGCTCGGCGCGATTACGGAATTGCCATGGAGCGGACTCGCTAGTTCCGATCGACCTGCGTCACCAATCAGGAATGGAACACCGAATCGATTCGAATATCTTCAGCTCGCCGGTGCCCGGTGACTACCGAGTAACCCGTGAACTTCCTCGCTTTGATCTCTTCGATCTTACCTTGGGCACCGACTGTCCACACAATCTCGGCTAGGCAATGAATGAAGGATTCGCCATGCGAAAGAGAATATCAGCTAACTTGATTATAATTGTCTTCTTCAGCGGAATTTTATTACTGGTTGTTTTTCATCGGACCGCGTTCGCCCAAGAACTGCCGACGAAAATACGGATTTCCAACTCCGGACTGAGCGTAACCGCTTTGCCGCTGGTCGCCGCGCGCGAATGGAACTTTTTTCGTGAACAGGGATTGCAGGCCGAGATCATCATGATGAACCCCGCGATTTCGAACCCGGCGATTGCGGCCGGCGAAATCGACTATGTCGCCGGCGTCGGGCCCGGTTCCGTGGCAGCTACTTTGGCGGGACTGCCGCTGCGAGCGGTGTGGTTTTCTTCCAATCGGATATCCTATTTTGTAACGACTTCGCCGCAAAACAAGTCTCTTCAGGATCTAAAAGGAAAAAAAATCGGCATCACCGGCGGCATAGGCGGGACCAATCACGTTGCATTACTCGTCGCCCTCGAGAAGGTGGGATTCAATCCCAAGGATTTCATCATTCTGACGACGCCCACGCCCGAGCTGCTCCGGTCTTTGGAGTCGGGATTTGTCGACGCTGCCTCGCTCAATCCACCAACGGTGTTTTTTGCCCAGCGAAAGGGGTTTCACCGGGTGCTGGATATCGGCTCGTTAGTAGAGATGCCGGGCGGCGGTTTAACGACCTTGATCAAAACCATTACGAGCAAACCGGATGAAGTCAGGAAAGTGATCCGCGCGCTGCAAACGGCTAAGGACGCGATCCGAAAATCAAAAGATAAAACCCTCGAGCTCATGGTTCGTACACTGAAGATGGATCGCGACATCGCCTCCTCGACTTACGATGTTTATCTCACCAGCCTGAGCATCGATGGGGTGCCTGCGCGCGAAGGCATGAACAACCTCGTTCGGTCCGTGAAATCACAGGCACGCTTTGCCGACCGAAACGTATCCTTCGAAGAGGTTGCTGACGACACTCTGGCCAAGGAAGTGGCAAAGGAGCTTGGGTACAAAGTGAAGTGATATGTGAATGACTACTGCACACGCGGCTTTTCAAGCACGGGGACTCGCATCAGGAATGCCATCTTTCTAAGTACGTTTTCCTGCTGCTGTTTAGTTTAAGCAGGCGCTACTACTCACGGGATGAAAAAGATTCGCATAGGCTCTCGATGTATTGGCGTCGCAGGCCATATTTTTGGTTGCTAGAAACGGAGGCTATCAAACATTGCCGGCGAATCCCAGGTTAGACGATCACCGCGGATTAACGCAACCCACCGTTTCCTTACAGTTGCCAGTGACGCGACTCATCAAGAACATCAAAAACGAACAAGACCCGACAAGTTTTTTTTAAGACTTTAAAACTGGGTCGGCCAAATTCTAACGGTACTTCCCCACAACTGCCTTGGCGTCATCGTAATATTCGCGGGCTAGACTTTCTGCCTTTAGCCGGTTGCGGGTGTATTCAGCCTGGATGTTCCTCTCCTGTTCGGCAGGATCCGTGATTAGCCGAGCACGGTCGACCTGGTCGAGACCTCTGTTAAAAGTCTCCACCTCATTAAAGAACGAAAGCAACTTCCGAGTATCGGTTTCATCTAGTAACGCGGCTTCCTCGAGAAGAGCAGGCAACGAGTGAGCATAGGCAACCGTGGGCAACCGATATAGAGGTGCCGCTGGTTTGTCGCGAAGGTATGTTTCGGCTCCGTCTCGGCAATAATCCATCTCCGCTGCCAAAGCCGCCCAATGTGCTTTGCGTCGAGTTCGGCCTTTCCACCATTCGATGAGAAGGGTAATACCAGAACCGAGCACAGCGCCGACAACAGCGCCGGCTAACGCTGCGACTACTTCGTTACTCATACAGGTGGCAGGGATATATCTCACGGCTAGAATGAACACAATTGGAAAATAGCTACCCGCCTATAGGGCGCATAGAATGATACGCTGAAGTTGTGTCTGCGTCGGCAAACTAAACCGCTGCCATTGAAGCAAACTTAAGCGAAATACAGTGAGCCGCTCTGATCTGACGGGTTGTTAAACATCAACCCTACTCAAGAGAAAAAAGGAGGAGCGATGTTAGTAACGGACAACTGGAGCCAAGTCGAAACCGCACCTACAGCATCATAATAGTGGTGAACCGCGACATCATTATCCTTAAGGTGGAGATGCAATAATCGTAAAATCTAGTCGTCCCGCTGATTATGCTTCTTAGCACTCGCGGGAAAGTGAATCGCGATCTCCTGCCTTGCCTGGCTCAAGTTGAGACTCCGAGGCGTATTTTAAAGAAATTCATCAAGAGATTATCTTTCTTGACGCGCCACAGCCGCTCGCGATAATTTGCGGCTACTCTTTTCACAATAATCTTCAACCTATCGCGCGGCGACAAGTGGAGGCGTCTATGATCTCCCGACCGGGCAAAGCAAATAAACTTTTCCTTGCAGCGGCGTTTCTCTGCTCATTCTTCGCCACTGAACCAATCTTCGGCGCAGACAAGATACGCATCGCCTATACTTCGCCGGGCCCACAGCATGGTGTTCTCTGGATCGGTGATGTCGCTGGAGTGTTTAAGAAAAACAATCTGGACCTCGAGATCATTTATATGCCGGGAAACATCTCGATGGGATCGCTGATATCCGGCGAGCTCAATTTTGGGCAGATGACCGGCGCGCTCATGTCACCGGCCCGGCTGCAAGGAAGCGATGTCATAATGCTGGTCAGCATCCAAGAGTTGCTTGACGATCGCTTGGTGGTCCGGCCCAACATCAAGACGCCGGAAGAGCTCAAAGGCAAACGCATCGCGGTTTCCCGTTTTGGCGCCGCTTCGCATATGCGCGTGCTCAATATGTTGCCGCGTTTCGGCTTGTCGGATAAAGACATTACCTTTTTGCAGATCGGTGACACGCCGGCGCGGATCATCGCTATGGTGGGAAACTCAGCAGACGCATCGAGCTTTTCACCCCCCGATCATCTCGCCGCGGTTCAATCCGGCATGCGGGTCCTGCTCAACATGGCCGAGCTGAACATTTATTATCAAGGCACCGGATTGGTGGCATCGCAGCGTTACATTGCGAAGAATCGCGACATCGCCAAGCGCATGGTGAAAAGCTATGTGGACACAATTCATATCGTGAAAACCAACCCGGAAGTGGCCAAGCGAGCATTTGTCAAATACCGCAAGACTAAAGACGAGAAGCAGCTGGAAGACGCCTATCAGACCTTGCTAGAAATCGTTAAACCCAAACCCTATCCCAACCTCGAATCGTTCAAGACCATCTTCAAAGATGTCAGCGATCGGCTGCCGGCCGCCAGGACGGCAAATGCAAAAGAATTCGTTGACACGAGCTTTCTCGAAGAGCTGGATAAATCAGGCTACATCGACGGGCTCTACCGCTGATGTACTAGCTCCGGATTATTCACTGGTGACGGCGATCCAAGGGCGAGCCCTCCGGAACGAAGACAAATGGGACTGCGCCTTGGAGCGGCCTGCATAACACAGTTGTGCAGCGAAATATATCGTTTGTCTATTGACCCAGCAACTTTTTAATCCCCCCGACGATTTCAGGGGGCTGGCTCATCACATCTTTGACGATTTTTTCCAGCTCTTCGCCCGGCACCGGATCGAGAT
>JAICEJ010000268.1 GCA_025924215.1 Candidatus Binatia bacterium | reverse complement strand
TTAGAGTTTTATCGCTCACGTTTGCGTCCTTTAAAATTTACTAGTTCATTCTATCAAGCGTAGCTGTTGCCCTTAAACTTGCGCAAGCTGAAGGTTCTCAAATAAGGCATCGATTGATTCCAAGCAGCGGTTAGCTCAAATCAAAAACAGCAAACCGTTGCTCTCGCTTCAGTGGAACTATGGCAGGCGACTGCTGATGCGCAAGGGCACTTACTTGGCCGCGGCGGTTTCCTCTTTTGAGTTATCCGCTTCTTCTAGTTTCATGTAAGTTTCAACGATCTACGGAAAAATTCTTTTTGATCACTGGTGATTTTCTTCGCATCTTACGCAATGTCCGCACCGTCACTCGCCGCAAAAAGGGCTCTCACCATTACGGTTGTTGAATGCAAAGATAAATTTACGTGCTAAACGGCCTGTGGCCGTTGACCCGTCAAAGCTCCTTTCAATAATTATGGATTGACTCGGCTTATAACAGAAAAAAAACTGCTTTGCACGCGCTGACTTACTGCTCCTTCTCTAATCCCGGCATGGTCATGCTCCACGGGTCCAAAGCTTTTTCGAGTTGCTCCGGAGTAGGCGCAGTCTTGAGCCGCGCCACTTCCGAACGGTCTTACAGTTGTAACCGCTTCATGGGCAATGGCCGCCGCGGCAACATAACCGATCAACGGAGGCAGCACGGTTACCATGGCGAGGCTTTTTCAACCAGCTCCCTGCACCGAGGTTCGTTTGCCTCCATGCCGATGACGCATTTTTCAGTCAATGCATTGATCGCATTAACGGTAAATTCAATCGCCTCGAGCATTTTAAGCGTAACAACTGGTATCGTCACATTCAATTCGAAATTCCCCGTTTGGCAGCAAAGCGTAATCGTCGCGTCGCAGCCGACGACGTGAGCCGCGACTTGGATGACCGATGCACAGAGTACCGGATTGACTTTTGCCGGCATGATCGACGACCGGGCTGTGTGTCCGGTAACTCGATCTCGCCGATCGCGCAGGCGATCCCGAAGCAAGCCAACGTAGATCATTAGCTATTTTGATCAAACTCACCGCCAAAGTCTTGAGCGCTCCGTTGACATGGATCGAGCATCCCGTGCCGCCTGTGCCTCAAGTGATTCTCCGTCTCGCGAAAGGGGAGGCAGTCTCTGCGAAGACGATTTCGATTGCTTGCGCAGCAAATTGCGGATGGGTATTGATGCCGGTGCCACAGCCGTGCCAAGAGCAAGTTCTTGCAGGCCTTTCGCCGCATCTTGGATGCGTTCGATCGCAAGCACGCGCGCTGAGTCTGCGCTCCATAGTAGGCGCGCTTCGGTACTCGCACTTCACCCATGGAATCGCCCCACGATATGGTACTCCTTTGGCGGCCTGTTCTGCGGAGGGCACCGCCAGCTAGCGCGTATGACTCGATGACCGGCTTTGGTTTTCTATCGGGTCAATGACAAAAAATAGTCTAATGGGGCCAACCTTTACGGCAAGTATCTGCGAGGTTTGGATTTAGCGTACTGTCGTCTGTAATGTTGAGCGATATCGGGATTAACTTTTAGGCAAGTCAACCTTCTTACATATTCAACCTTGGACAGTCAGTCCATCTCATGTGCGCTACTGAATCGATGCAGGTTGTGCGATATTGGTTCATCAGCTAGTGGAGAGCGAACCGTGGCCATTGATGAGCTTGCTAAAGCGCTGAATGCATCGAATACACAGATTGTGCAATGTCGAAAGTGTCCGCGGCTGGTTCGCTGGCGTGAAACTTGTGCTAAGACTCCACCGCGGCGCTATCATGGAGTTGAATATTGGGCAAAGCCGCTTGCTGGATTCGGTGATCCTCACGCCCGGCTTTTAATCGTCGGACTTGCCCCCGCAGCCAACGGTGGCAACCGGACTGGACGGATGTTTACCGGAGACAGAAGCGGTGACTGGCTTTACGGCGCGCTCCATGCATTCGGATTTGCCAACCAGCCGACATCGGAACATCGCGATGATGGCCTGGAGATAATTGACTGCTATATCACCGCCGCGGTTCATTGCGCGCCACCCTTGAATAAGCCTGCGTTGATCGAGTTTCAAAGGTGTCGCCCTTTTCTTGTTCACGAAATAAATTTAATGAAGCAGGTTCGCGTGGTCGTCGTTCTTGGAAAAATCGCTTTCGATGCTTTTCTAAAGGCCTTTGAAGAATCCGGTAAGACAATTCCAAGGCCGCGGCCCAAGTTCGGACACGGGGTCTCGAGCGTTTTGCAGAACGAACTTACTTTGATCTGTTCCTATCACCCCAGCCAGCAAAATACCTTTACCGGTAAGTTGACGCAGCCTATGTTTCATAGCGTCTTCGGTCAGGCCAAGGCGCTGCTCTGATTTCGACTCGGCGCATGCACAAGAAGCTTTGAGTGAGGTCAGTGGTTGGGCCGGCTTGGATCATACAACCGATCGCCAGGTTTTCTCGGGCAAAAATAACCCTAAAGGTATCCAAGAAGTTACCGTGCGCGACGGCGTGGCTGCCGCTCTGGTAGTGGCGGGTGTGTTAGTGTTACGTTGGGGAGCGTAGAGATTTTTCTAGCTCCTATCATCGTTAAAAGTTTCGAGGGGATAGCCATGGGTGCACTGGTAGATAACGGATATAAGGATCTTGCGGTCGAACTGCGCAAACGGCTTGAAGGGGAGGTCAAGTTCGACCGTTATACTCGTCTGCTGTATTCAACCGATGCGTCCATTTATCAGATTGAACCCATCGGCGTTGTGGTGCCGCGCCATAAGGCCGACGTGCAGGCAGCTATTGAGGTAGCGAACCGGTTTCAGGTTCCAATTTTGTCTAGAGGTGGGGGTACTTCGCTTGCCGGTCAGACGGTGGGACATTCGATCGTGCTGGATTTCTCCAAGTACATGCGCAACGTCCTGGAAGTAAACAAGGAAGAGCTATGGTGCCGGGTGCAGCCCGGGTTGGTGCAAGACGAGCTCAACGCTCATGTGCGGTCCATGGGTCTTCAGTTCGGGCCGGATACGTCGACGTCCAATCGCGCTACCATTGGTGGCATGGTAGGAAACAACTCGGCCGGCGCGCATTCATTAACTTACGGTAAAACCCTAGATCATGTCTTAGAATTGACCGTGCTTTTGTCCGACGGTAGTGAGGTGGTGTTAAAGGATCTTTCTCCGGACACGTTCGACGCTAAGATGCGAGCAAGCGCCCTCGAGGGGCAACTGTACCGGGAGGTGTCCCGCATAGCGGAAGAAAACAAGAAAGAAATCCTTTTACATTACCCCAAAATCATGCGCCGTGTATCCGGCTATAATCTCGATGAGTTCATTAAACCGCAGCCGTTTAATCTTTCGCGTATGATCACCGGGTCGGAAGGAACACTGGCGACCATTGTGGAAGCAAAAATGCGGTTGGTGCCCAAGCCCAAGTGGACGGCAATGGACGTCATTCATTTTTATAGCGACCAGGAGGCGCTCGAGTGTTCTCAGCTGGTCCTGCAAACAGCGCCCTACGCAATGGAATCAACCGACAAAATGATCCTCAATCTCGCCCGCGGTAATATCGAACAGTCGCGCAAACTGGGATTTATTCAAGGCAATCCGGATTCGCTGTTAATGGTGGAGTATGCCGGTGAAACCGAGGATGAAGTCAAAGCGCAAGTGAGGAAGCTCGAAGAGCTGCGCGATGCGCAACACATCGGCTATGCAGCGACCCAGGCGTATAAGCCAGAAGAGGTGAAAGCGATTTGGGGAGTTCGCAAGGCGGGGCTCGGTTTATTGCTCGGCACGAAAGGCGATAAAAAGCCCATCGCGTTTGTCGAAGATACCGCAGTTGCGCCGGCCAGGCTGCCTGAATTCATCAAACGTTTCAGAGAAATTATCAGCAGCCACGATGCCATTGCCGGTTATTATGGCCACTGTTCGGTGGGCTGCATGCACATACGTCCATTAATCAATTTAAAAGAGCCAGCCGAAGTCAACAAGATGGTTTCCATTTCCAATGCGATTGCAGACCTGGTGCTCGAGTTCGATGGAGCCATGTCCGGCGAGCATGGGGATGGGCTGGCGCGCAGCCACTTCAATAAGAAACTTTTCGGCGCCGCCATATATGAGGGATTCCGCCAGATCAAACGCGCGTTCGATCCAAAGAATTTGCTTAATCCCGGGAAAATCGTCGATGCTCCTGCAATGACCGAGTCACTCAAGATCAATCCGCACTACCAGACCTGGACACCCCAGACGACGCTGGATTTTAGCGGCCAGGGTGGTTTTGTGAGAGCCGTCGAGATGTGCAGCGGTATGGGCGAGTGCCGAAAAAAGCTTGACGGCACCATGTGTCCTTCTTACATGGGCACCTTGGATGAGGAGCATTCCACCCGGGGCCGAGCCAATGCTTTGCGAACCGTGCTCTCAGGCAAAGTGCCGAAAGAAGATTTTACCGGGAAGCGGCTCCATGAGATTATGGATCTCTGTCTGGAATGCAAGGCGTGCAAAGCCGAATGTCCGTCCAATGTCGACATGGCGAAGCTCAAGTACGAGTTTCTCGACCACTATCATCGCGCCAATGGGTTGCCGCTCCGTAACCGTTTGTTCGGCGGCATTGCGCGCCTGAACCGCATCGGCGCGCAGTTCGCGCCGCTCGCCAACGGAATTGCCGGTTCGAAGCTCAACCGTTGGCTGATGGAAAAACTTGCCGGCATCGATCGCCGCAGACCGTTGCCTAAATTCGCCGGGCGAACTTTTGAATCTTGGTTCGATGATTACCACCCGGAAGGAAACGGCTCGAACGGTGAGGTCGTGCTGTTCCATGATACCTTCAATAACTTTAACACGCCGGATGTCGCCATAGCCGCCACCCGTTTGCTCGAACACTTGAATTATCGTGTGCTGCTGGCTAACAAACGATGCTGCGGCCGCCCGATGATCTCAAAAGGGATGTTGGGCGAAGCGAGAAACAATGCCGCATGGAACACCGATCAGCTTGCGCCATTTGCCGAACGCGGTATTCCGATCATCGGGCTCGAACCTTCGTGCTTGCTGACCCTGCGTGACGAATATCCCGAATTCTTGCGAACCAGCGCTACGAAGAAAGTTGCCGACCAAAGCTTTCTTCTAGAGGAGTTTCTGGTCAACGAGATCGCGGCGGGCAGACTTTCAGTTGAATCTTCCGGACCCCGCGGCAAAGCGCTACTTCACGGTCACTGCCACCAGAAAGCTCTGGTCGGAACGGCACCGAGCGTCGCGATTTTGAAAGCCGCGGGTTTTGAGGTTACTGAAGTGGATTCAGGCTGCTGCGGCATGGCAGGTTCCTTTGGCTTCGAAAAAGAACACTATGATCTTTCCGTTACCATAGGCAATCGGCGACTTGCGCCGGCGGTCAAGTCGGCAGGGGAGGATGTGGAGATCGTCGCTCCCGGTATCTCTTGCCGGCAGCAAATCGAGCACCTGACCGGTCGCAGGGCGAAGCATCCCGCCGAGTTGTTGTGGGAAACTCTAGCACCGACTGTTGAGGATCATTCAAGCTCAGCTGATCGAGCGATTCGTCCTAACCACAATACTGTACGAATACCTGGCTAGCCGACCACGACTTTTCAATCCATGAATCGGATCGCAGTGGCCCGTTCTCGCTCGGAGATTTGTACGAATATTGAACGTTGAACCGTTCAGATCGTGGTCATTGCGCGAGGGGAGAAAACAACCCCGCCGGAGCACACAAGTCCAGGCGGGGTTATCGGGGAAAAACCCGGAAGGGTTACTTTTTTTCCTCCGCCTTTGACTTCTCGGCGGTCTTTTCTTTCGCTCGCTCCGCCTTCATGGCATCGCCTTTCGGAGAATCAGTTTTGGCGGTCTCGCTTTTCTTGGATTCAGAGCTCTTGGTCGATTTACCTGAATCGGAAGCCTTGCTCTTGGCACCTTTTTCAGCTGGTTGATCGATCACGGTCTTACCGGTGGTAGTCAGCTGTGGCCGGATCTGTTTCATCAGGCCGGGACCTATCCCCGGAACTTTTTCCAGATCATCCACCGATTTGAAATTACCGTTTTTGGTTCGGTAATCGATGATATCCTGCGCGCGTTTCTCGCCAATTCCCTTTATGCTGGTCAGCTCTTCTTTGGTCGCCGTATTGATATTCACTGCTGCCATGGCAAGGCCCGAGAGAGCGAACCACATCGCGAACGCCAGTAACAGTTTTCCCATATTGTCCTCCTTTGTTTTGCGGTTTCCCGCGACTCTGTTGATTAGACGGCGTTGTTCCATTGGGCTTCAATCGCGCAGCGGTTTTGAACCGGCAATTACTTCGATGCGTCCTGCTTCTGTCAATACAAGCCCGCCCGACAGCGTGCGACGATCAGTATTCCTCGAATCTTTCCAGGCCGGTGAGCCAATCGCTTGGGCCGTGGAATAACACCCAAAAAGGCTTGCCAGCTTGGCGCCAATAATCGTTGGCAGATTGGAATACCTCTACGGCGCTGTGAAATACTTGAGGTTTACGTGCCGCGAGATGTTTCGAGTTTTCAAAGATGATCACCCAGCCCCGGCCATCGAGCCAGGAAAGATCGGTTAGGCAGTCATTGAGAGCATCCCAGTTCTTGCCGAACCAGTCTGGGAAGTTGAGCGCCCGTGCTACGCGACCGAGAAGACCTGCTTTGCTGGCAAGGCCCTTTAGGTCGATTCTAATCACCGTAAGGCCGGCACCTGCGGCCGCTCGCTCGATTTCGTCCAGATCGCCTGTTAGCTGGCAGACATCGGATTGTGCGGCATTAGCGAGCTTTCGTGCGCTCATGGTGATAAGCCTTTGCGAATTTTGCGGAATGTCCGGTAATGATCCTCGGTATAATAGCAGTCACCGTTTTCACCGGCGACAATACGCCTGGCGCCGCGATCACGA
>JAICEJ010000267.1 GCA_025924215.1 Candidatus Binatia bacterium | reverse complement strand
GTGAATCGCCGCGTCCACGTTGACCCACATTTGCGAAAGACTGAACAACCGGCGCGGGAACACCAGAATCGCGGTAAACGGCATACCGCGGCTCTTGGCCATTAAGTAAGAGGATAGCGATAGCTCGGCCACATCGAACTCAGAATGCTGCAACATCCGTTCATGGCGATCTTCGCCGTCCCGCTGTCGATCGGATTGACCCACGATCAAGATGTTGAGATCGATCCCGTCAGGCTGCGCAGTGCCATCAAAGAAAGGCACATGGCGATCATAATGGGACAGCGCAATGGTTAGTTTGGGTTTGGGCATAGATTTCTCGAAACTAGTTAGGAGAGATTGTAAAAAAAAGAAAGGGCGCCCCGGCCTGGCGCCCTTCTTGGAGTGATGATTTACGAAAATTACCAGCGATTCCGACCGCCGCCGCCACCGCGTCGCTCGCCACCGCCGCCACCACCACCGCCACCACCACCGAAGCCACCGCCGGATCGTCTTTCTTGGGGACGCGCTTCGTTGACCGTCAGAGTCCGGCCACCAAGATCACTGCCGTTAAGCGCTTGGATCGCCTTCTGAGCTTCCTCTGAGGAACTCATCTCGACAAATCCAAACCCGCGCGAACGGCCGCTGAACTTGTCGGTGATCACGCGAGCCGATTCAACAGCTCCATGGGCGGAAAAAATCTCCTGCAACTGATCGTCGGTCGTAGAGTATGGCAATCCACCGACATAGATCTTACTACTCATGTTCTCCTCCTCTGGAAAACGTTGTTGCTGTCTTTAACCCTGAGAACCTGATCAACGCAGGAATCAGAACATGAAAAGAAAAACACGCTCTGGCCGGATTGTCCGCGAGGTAAGAATCGCAAGGAAAGACTGACCAAGCCTTCAACTCTCTGATATATGTCACTACAGAAGGCTCCATACTGAAGTGTATTTTTAGCCTACTGGGTTTCCACATCCAAAACAAGAGATTTTTTTACCGGTTTAGTTGCGCCAAAGATACTTTTTGTATTAAGTGGACCGCTGGACAATTTTCAAGAATATCCGACTTAAAGGAGGACAATATGTACCGAACAGATCAATATGAAGGCATGATCGCCGAGACCATGAGCATGCAGGGGCACAAAGGTGAAGCGATCAACGCTTACGTCGCCCGTCCCTTGGGCGCGGGGCCTTTTCCGGGCATGGTGCTGATCCATCACGCGCCTGGGTGGGATGAGTGGTATCGCGAATGCACTCGCAAGTTTGCTCATCATGGCTACGTCTCGATCTCACCGAATCTCTATTTCCGCGAAGGCCATGGCAGCCCGGAAGATGTCGGCGCAAAAGTACGCGCGGCCGGCGGAGTGCCCGACGAGCAGGTCCTGGGAGATTTAGATGGCGCGAAAAATCTGCTTCGTTCACTTCCTTACGTAAGCAAGGTAGGCGTTTTTGGCACCTGCTCGGGCGGGCGGCATGGCTTTCTCGCGGCGTGCAAGCTCAAAGGTTTCGATGCGCTGGTGGAATGCTGGGGCGGGGGCGTGGTTATGAAACAGGAAGAACTCACCCCTAAACGTCCTGTAGCGCCCATCGATTTTACCAAGGATCTTTCCTGCAATATGATCGGCATCTTCGGCAACGACGACAAATCACCGTCTCCTGAGCAGGTCAACCTGCACGAGGCAGAACTGAAGAAACATGGCAAGAACTACGAGTTCCACCGCTACGATGGCGCTGGGCACGGCTTTTTCTATTACGACCGTCCGGCCTATCGCCAGGAGCAAGCGGTAGATGGTTGGAAAAAAGTTCTTGCATTTCTTGAGAAAAATCTAAAGGGCTGATTGAAGATTCGATAAAGCTTCACAGCGCCGCTCACATCCTCAGGGCTACTGATCAGGATCATAGCATCAGCCGATGCGGCGAAGTGAATTGAAAGGAATTGAAAATGTGCACGATGATTGTTCATCAGGCGAAGATCGAAGGCCGCGGTAAAAACGGCGGCGATTGGTTCGAACTCAGCGAGGCCAACATCTCCTACGATCATCCCTACGACATGCCGCTGGAACACGCGCTCAACATCGATTTCGTGAACGAGGCCAAGGGCCCGGCAGCGCGTGTGGCGGTGGAGTTAACCATCGAGGGAGCGCGCAATTTGGTCAAAACCATCGAAGCGGTGCTGGCGCAAGCAGAAGAGCGCGGCGTGTTGGAAGACATCCGGGTAGCGGCATCTTCCAGATAAGTAAATTAGCGGATAGGACGAGCTTTTCTCGAGGGTTGATGAAAACCCGACGCAGGCTGCTCAAAAAGATCTAGGAGCCGACGCGCGCGAGGTTCGATGAGCGGAGGCGTACGTCGGCAGTACATGAAAGCGAGGCGAAGGAGCGCAACGAACGCTATGAGTCTTTATCAACAGCTTGCTGGAGCGTCCTATCCGCCCGATCAACACCAGCAAACCACCTCACATTATCCTCTGCGCCGTTCATCCGGTTTCTGAACCGATTGGCTGAATCACCCGAAATAGAGTTGCCATCTCCGCCGAGCAACATTCGCCCCTGGTCGTCCCTGTTGATTCGGGACTACCGCTTGGTATGGTCGGCCAGCGTCTTTAATGCGGTCGCGGTTCAGGTACGGAATGTCGCCGGTCTGTATCAAGTGTACGAAATTTCCGGCTCTCCCTTTCAATTGGGGCTCACTGGTTTTTTCCAAGCTTTTCCTTTCGTCATTTTCGGCCTGTTTGCCGGCGCGGTTGCAGACGCTTTCGACCGTAAAAAGCTTCTCATTGCAACGGTTTCGATCCAACTCATTCCTAGCCTGCTGCTAGGGATTCTTACCGTCACCGGCAACGTGCAGGCTTGGCATATCTATACCCTAGGATTTCTCGGCGCGCTGGTGGAGGTTTTTAATTGGCCGGCGCGCTCGGCGTTGATTCCCCGATTGGTGCCGCGCCCATTACTAATGAATGCAGTAACCCTCAACACGATCATCATCCAAATGAGCTTTTTACTCGGACCGGCAATCGGCGGAGTCTTGATCGATCAGGTCGGTTTATCAACGACCTATTTCATTGCCGCCGGCGTGCTGATTCCAGCGGCCACAGCGATTGGCGCGATGCGCACTTCCGGAGTGCCCGAAGGGATGCGCCGGAAGGTCAACCTGCGGAGTATTTTTGAAGGCATCGAGTTCATCTGGGTGCAGCGCATCATACTGTCGCTTTTTTTACTCGATTTTGGCGTCACCCTAGTGGGTTTTTACCGGCCGATTCTGCCGATCTTTGCCGCCGATGTTTTTCACACCGGCGCCTCGGGGTTAGGGCTGCTCTACGGCGCTCCATCTCTAGGCGCAATCGTCGGCTCTTTAGCCTTGCTCATGCTGGGAGATATTAGACGCAAAGGCGTTTTAGTGGTCACCGCGGCGCTGATCTTTGCCGGCAGCCTCGCGCTGTTGGGAGTCGCCCATTGGTTTTGGATGGCGGTCGGCGCCACGTTGATTTTAGGATTCACCGACTCGGTCAGCGTGGCGATCCGCCGCACCGTGGTTCAACTTCAGGCTCCCGATGGCATGCTCGGACGGGCCTCGAGTCTGATCTCGGTCTTCGCCCAGGCGACCAACGGGCTGGGAGCAATTCTAGCGGGGGTTGCGGCGCATTATGTCGGAGCACCGAATGCGCTGCTCCTGGGCAGCCTTCTCTGCTTCATCATGATATCGGCGATTTGCATCGCCATCCCTCAACTGTGGCGATATAAATCGTAAGCGCCCGATCTCTGCGAGCTTGCCAACAGTTATGAGACCGTCCCATTGCCTGGCTCTGCAGGGCTCGCCGGTTTGATCGCGCTACACTTGCAAGTGTGAGGTTCGGGTTAGTAGAGGCTGCGAAAAAATCCGTTCTCCTCGAATCGTTTGCAGTAGCTCCAATCGGCGATTTCTTCCGGCTTAATCTGCGATGCCTTGGCATTGAGCCCGTGCTGCGCCATGAGCTTGAGCATTGCGCTGATTCCCTCCACCGACGGACAAGGTGGACGCGGAAGATTTGCCAGCAAACCTTGATAAGCTTTTTCGACCCGGTCGGGTTTATCAAGGCGCAAATTTCGGCCCAGGCTCCGTAAGACAATCTCCTTATTGGCGGGCTTATGAAGGAAAGCCGCGCCTTCGACCGTGGCCTTGGCGATGTTTTCGACTAACTGCGGATTGGTTTTGATCAAGCTGCGCGGCACGACCAGCCCGGACGATTGAAACGGAACACCCTCCTTTCCGAGATCGACCAAAATCCGATAGCCTTCGCTGACCACCACTTGCCCGATTTCCGGAGACAAGCTGGTCGCTTCCACACTACCCGAGCGGAGCGCGCCCATTCGTTCGGGCACGCCGCCGATGCCCAACAACGTGATTTGGTCGCGCCGCGGCACGAGCCCGAGATGGTCGAGTGACACGTATGTCGCCAAAGATGCCGAGCCGGCAGGCGTACCGATCGCAACTTTTTTGCCCTTTAAATCCTCGGCGCCTTTGATCGTCGGCTTGGCTACGAAAATGTAATCGAGTTTATTCTCCAGGCCGAGGATCATTGTGAAGTCCCCGCCGCCAGTGTTGGCGTTGGTCACATGGGTGCCGCCAACCAGGCCCACAGGCACCTGTCCCGCCAGCATCGCCTGCATCGCTCGCCCGGCGATGATAAATACCAGGTCCGCCTCTATGCCGTACTTGCGAAAAATGCCCTGCTCCTTGGCAATCCACAACGGCGCAACGTTGTTGCTGATGGCGCCGTGCGCGATCAGGAGCTTCGAAGGTTCGGCGGCAACGCTCGGAGAGGCAAGCACCACGAGAACGTAAAATAGAAAGATGATCGACGAACTTGTCATCTTAATCCACCGATCTGGCGTACTCGATAGATTCCGGCTCAAAGTAAGGATAGCCAAAATAAACCTCGCTAGTGTTTACGCTTTCCAGCCGTGCACGGAGACATCCACCGGAGTCCCCACCGGGTCCTGCACGCCCATTTCCGCGAATCTACCATCCCGCGGTTTTTTGTACGAATCGCTTTTCGCACCCGTGGACGCCGCCGTTTTTAGCGTACCTTCCAGATCTTCGACCTGAAAACCGAAGTGATCGATTCCCTCACGTCCACCGCGCGCCGGCAAGATCGCCATGTTGATATAACCGTCGGTCAGATAGATCGCGCGGTGGCCGTCTTCTCGCACCGGACCACGCCATGCTTCGGTCATGCCGAAGGTTTCTTTATAAAACGTTGCAGTCCGTTCTTGATCTTCCGCTTTGATGGCGAGATGTCTGATTTTAGCCATAAATCTGTCCCCCATTTATTTGTTCAACCTTTCTACAAATCCGCTTTTTTTAATCTCGTCCAAGAAACTCTTGTTCACATACGGCGCCAGCGGTTGCGAGCGCGGCACGTTGATCAAATCAAGCTCCGCGCGCAACCCGTTATCATCCGGGTAAGGCAGCGACACCAGTCCTTCGCGATAATCATCGTACCAGAGCGCGACATGCTCTTCGCTCAAGCCTGCCATATATTTCTGGAGGATTTTTATCGTCCCGGCTCGATTGGTTTTGAAATAGTGAATTGCCTCGACATAAGCTTGCACGAACCTGAGCACTGAACCTCGATCCGCTTTGATCTTGCGCTCGGTAGTTCCGAGCGGGGCGTCCAGTGCATGAAAGCCAAACTCTTTCGAGCTCGCGCCTTTGAGAAATCGCGCCTTTCCGCGGAACACGAGAAGCGCGCCCGACTCCCCAAGAACGCCGACCTCGATCCTGCCCGCTTCCAGCGCCTGCGACACTCCGGGCGTCCCGCCCATCTGCAGGATCGTGACTTCGGATTCCTTGATTCCGGATTTTTTGAGCGCGCCGCGGATGAAGGAATCGCCCGCAGAACCATACTGCGTGACGCCGATGGTCTTCCCTCGTATGTCGTTAAACGTCTGCACGGTTGAATCGGGTTTGAG
Organism: Candidatus Binatia bacterium; assembly: GCA_025924215.1. Lineage (GTDB taxonomy): Bacteria > Desulfobacterota > Binatia > UBA9968 > UBA9968 > WHTF01. Next base: position 954 of record JAICEJ010000267.1, on the reverse strand, counting down.
CAGAACCCTTTGCGAAGAATATCCCGACAGAGATGAGAGGATCACGACGTCGGCGCCTTGGGTGCGGGCTCGCACATACGCGGGCGCGCCGGCAACGGCATAGTCGAGATCTCCGGCGATCAGAGCCTGGACGGTTCGAGGACTGCCGGGAATCAGCACGACCTCGGCGCTAAGGCCGTGCTTGGCAAGCAAACCCGAGTCTTTAGCGATCCAGAACATACCTTGGCCGGGATGGATCGCCACGTGCGCCAAAGTCAGTTTCTGTGCCAGGACGCTTTGAGAAATTCCGACGAGAAAAAGCACGCTAATCGAAAGAAACAAAGTTTTCATGGAAGTCTTCATACTAGTTTCGGTGTCCCGGTTTACTGCGGTATTTATTCCATGTCAACGGCTGTATCGCCGTCAGATCACTCCATTTAGTGATCCTTCATAACGCTACCATCTCGGTTTTCCTATACGCGAAAGGTGCGCGACAAGACGCACGCCGGCAGATCGCGTTCGGGCCAATCTGATGCGCTAGTTTCTCACATACTGTGCTAACGCATCGCGCCAATGGCGCATCGGCGCCAGACCAACCTCTTCGGAGAGCAGGCAGCGCATCGGCGTGTAACGAGGACGCGGTGCGATCCTTTGCATGTCGCGCTCGTGGACAACTTCTATCAGAGATCCGAGCTGCTGTTTTTCGAGCCCCGCCAGGCGTCCCGCTTCAAGAGCGAAATCGTAGTAGGAACAAACGCCCTCATTGACGATCTGATAAGTACCGTAATGGCGAAGTCTGAGAATCTCCGAGCAACGAGCGATGAGATCTTCAACATAAGTGGTGCTCGACCAGACATCGTCGATGGCGCGAACGCGCCTGCCGGAGCCGAGATCGTTGTGCACAGTGCAGAGAAAGCTGTCCTTGCCGCTACCGTAAACCCATGAAGTGCGGATGACATAACTTTGCGGGCAAGC
>JAICEJ010000266.1 GCA_025924215.1 Candidatus Binatia bacterium | reverse complement strand
TTTTCACTAGCGGCTTATCCCACTCAAGCAGAGTCTGACGGACTCGCAAATCCAGGGCACCAATGAAAGCTCGTTCACCATATTCGAAATGAATCAGCTGCGGCCAAAACCGACAGTAACGTCTTTTAATTGAAACACCACAAACGCGAGGTTATAAATTTCCCTGCAAATGATTAGGCACTGCATTTGCTTGCGCGATTCCGAATGGCTACGGAAGTAAAAGTCTCTCATAAGGCATGGGCGGCGTCTGCCCTATCGGCTGTTTTCCTAATAGCTTTCGCCTTTGTCGTTACACAACAAACCCGCAACCCACCGGCATTTGAAGAAGCGAAGACCACGGCTCCCGCCCAATCATTGGATGAACCTATTGAGGCCGCGGACCAGGGTAAGGATGTGGCGCCGCAAGTCTGGGAACCCGGGGCCGGAAAGGATGAAGCTCCTGAGTCTACTGTCAAACAACTGGTGCAGGCATGGAATCACGGCGATGCCGATAAGATAGCGCAACTGTTTTTGCCAGACGGTGTGTTACGTCTGCCTACCGGCTCGGAAATCAAATCTCGTGAGGAAATCAAAAACACGATAGCCAAACATCATGACGGGATGCTCAAAGAGACAAAACTAACGAATAGTATCGAGGGGATTTCTACCGACGGGAATACTGCGATAGTCAAAGGCAACTACCATTTGGACGGCATAAAGATGCTGGGGTTTAGCACGGGTTCAACGGGCAGCTATGAATTTCACGGAACCAAGAGAGATGGTCGCTGGCTGATTGCTAAAGCTGAAGTGACTCGGGAATGACGGGTCGTGAACTGTTAATTCGGACTTACAGAAAAAAGCAAAGCGAAGCAATCGGTTGCTCAACGATTTTTAGCCGACTGCTCCGCCTGACTATTTTAGCTGACCGGACTGCGCACACTACAATGCTTTCTGTGGTTCTCGAGATCCGAGTGCAAACTAAATTTACTATCGCAGAACTCGCAACTGTAATCACCCACTGGTTCATTCATGATGCCGCGATCGTACCGGTCGTGGCCTTCAAGCTTAACCATTTTGTTATAGACGCCGATGATTAGCCAGGTGGGCACCCATTGCGCTATGAAGTTACCCCACTTTCCACGTCCGGTGATCTGACAGAACAAGGAAAGCGCCATGGCGCCAACCGCCACACCTAGGTAGGCTGAGGATGGTATAGCCGCCGTGTACGATTCGATATTCTTTGTGACTCGATCTTCACTATCGATGTTATTCGGTAAACCATTCGTTTGGGTCGCTACATCATACGTTTCCATGCATGCCTCCGTTTACTGTCGCACACATCGTTTCGAATACTTTAACCTGCCTTGCGCTCCCGGTTTCCCTTTGCCGCTTCCAGTTCCGCTCCGAGTTCCTGCAGCTCGGTTGCGCTAAAAAGCTTGCGTACCTTCGGAAACATCTTTCCTTCCTCCTCTTCCTCCGCATGATGCTCGACATTTTCTTTGAGTACCTTGAGCTTCGGCTCGAATTTCTCACTATCCTTTGACAGGTTATCCATTTCTCGCAGCAGAGTCTTAACTTGTTTATGCTCTTCGAGGGATTCGAGAACCATGTCTTTGAGCTCTTCCTTTTTCTGCACCGCGGGATAGAAAACGTTTTCTTCGATCCGCGCATGAGTTTCTAATTCAGTTTTGATTTTTGCGAAGATCGCGGTCCGTTCTTTGCCGTGTTCCGTACTTTCCGCCTTCTCCAACAGCTCTTTAACTTTCGCGTGATCCTGTTTTAAGAGTTCGAGCGCATCCATTGTTTGTTCCTCCTTGCCGGAGTACAACGCAAGAGCAAGGCCAGATTTCGCGTAGAGCCGGCTACGATAGACTTGTATGAGATGTGAGACATGCAGCGAGCGGTTGTGTCAGATCTGAATGTCATCGTGATAGCGTCATCGTATATTTGTATGCTGCGTCCGAAGAGTTGAAAACGATCACGGAGGGAATAATCCTCCGAACGGAGGGGTAGAACTATGTCGTTCGAATATCTTCCCATCATGGCTGAGGCCGGCGCGCCCAAGCCGCCGCGCGTTCTAGTCCCGCCATCGAAGCAAGCTTGGTCGCCTATCACCAAGCCCGTCAATCAATCAACAATTGCCCTTTTGTCCAGCGCAGCCCTGCGGCTACAAGATCAGGAGCCCTTTGCGCCGCGCGAAGACCTGAGCTATCGACGCATTCCGGCTGATCCCGTCGGCGCGATTATTATCGATCACCACTCCGGGATCGGCCGCGTACCCAAACAGGATCCCGAAATCGTTTTTCCACGCACCGCGCTCGCTTCTCTGGCGCAGCACGGCATAATCGGCGCAATTTCGCCATTTCATTTCTCTTTCATGGGCGGCGTTCGCCGCCCGCAAGAAATCGAATACGAGCTCGCACCCGCGATTGCGGATGATTTAAAAAAGATGGCGGTGGATCTCGCCTTGCTGGTGCCCTACTGACCGTTTTGCCATGAGACCGTCGGTCTCATCGCCCACGTTATCGAGGCGCGCGGCATTCCTACCCTGGTGATCGGCACCGCTCTAGACATAATGACCAAGGTGACTCCGCCGCGAGCTGTCTTTGTCGATCATCCGGTAGGCCGGACCTTCGGTCCACCACATGATCGCGATCGCCACGAAGGGGTTCTAAAAACCGCGCTCAATCAGATAGCCAAATTTACCGACCCCAACCAGATCCACGATTTACAATGCCAATGGCAAATTGACGGCAGCCGGGCTTGGGAGGAGGAGCTTCGGGCTGAGATGCTGCGCGACCGTTGACAGCGCAGCTTAAACATAATAATTCCCGCAGACTATAATCTCACTAGAGGAGAGTTTATGTTCAAGTTCCTGGGCAAGGGTTTTTCAGCGCTCATACTTAGCTTCCTATTGGCCGTCCCGGCGGGCGCCGCGGCTCCTTATTATGAGGGCAAGACAATTAGGTTGATTGTGGGTTTTTCCGCCGGCGGCGGTTTCGACACCTACTCCCGTCTGATTGGACGTCATATCGGCAGACATATACCAGGCAATCCCTCGATTGTAGTCGAGAATATGACGGGAGCCGCCAGTCTGGTGGCGGCTAATCACGTCTACAAGGTCGCCAAGCCGGACGGACTGACAATTCTAAATTTCCACGGCAATCAAGTGATCAACCAGATCATCGGCAAGCCAGGCATAGAGTTTGATGCTCGTAAGTTTGAGTACATTGGGATTCCGACGCAGGACAATGTTGCGTGCGCGTTTACCAAAGCCAGCGGCATTACCTCGGTCGATGCCCTGCGAAATGCCAAGACGCCAGTCAAACTCGGCGGTGTAGCACCCGGAGATACAACTTACAATACTGCAAAGCTATTAATTGCCGCGCTAAAACTGCCGATTCAGCTGGTCGCCGGTTACAAAGGCACGGCTGAAGTTCGCCTCGCCGCCGAAGCTGGAGAAGTAGCCGGCGGTTGCTGGCAATGGGAATCAATCAAGTCGATCTGGCGTCAGGGACTCGATTCGGGCAATGTCTCCGTGGTTTTGCAAGTCAATCCCAAACCCCATCCGGAGTTGCCGAACATAGCTAATGCCATCGATTTTGCTCCCAACGAAAATAGCAAGCAGCTTCTGAAATACGGCGGCCATGATCCCGCCGCGATAACCAGACCCTACGCACTCGGGCCAGGAACACCAAAAGACCGTGTAGAGGTCCTGCGCAAAGCATTTGTCGATACGCTCAAGGACCCAGAGTTTCTCGCTGACGCAAAAAAATCGAGGCTGGACACTGATCCGCTGACCGGCGAGGAAATCGAGAAAATCGTTACCGCGCTCTTCAAGATGGACGCCAGCCTGGTAACCCAATTGAAAGAGATCTTGCAGTAAAGACAACTCGAGGTAAACGGGGAGGTCTTATGGCTCGGACGCCGATGATGTTGATCATGGGTTTGCTAACGCTTTCGTATTCCGGTTTTACGTATGCTCCCGCGCACGCGCAGGATCCGTTCTATAGGGGCAAGACCGTACGAATCATCGTCGGAGCCTCTGCCGGCGGCGGTTACGACACTTACTCCCGCACGATTGCCCGCCATATGGGCAAACACATCCCCGGCAATCCCACCTTCGCCGTGGAAAACATGCCAGGGGCCGGATTTCTGATCTCTGCCAACCACATGTACAACGTTGCCAAGCCCGATGGACTAACCATCGGTCATTTTATCGGCGGTCTTTTCTTGCAGCAGCTTTTGGGCAAGCCGGGAGTCGAATTCGAGTCGACCAAGTTCCAATTTATCGGCGTGCCGGCTCAAGACAATTACATGCTAGGTGCGGCCAAGAGCACGGGCATCACGACCATTGAACAATGGCTGTCTTCCAAGACCGCGGTTAAGCTGGGCGGAGTTGGCGCAGGTTCGGCGACAGATGACATCCCAAAAGTTTTGGCGGCGACCATCGGCCTGCCGATGCAATTGGTCAGCGGCTATAAAGGAACTGCCGATGTGCGACTCGCCTTCAACAGCGGCGAGATCACCGGCATCTGCAATTCCTGGGAATCCTTCAAAGCCACTTGGAGTAAGGAGCTTAGTTCGGGCGACGTGACGATCGTATTACAAAATATTGCCAAGCCGCATGCGGAACACCCGAAATTGCCCTTGGCCATCGATTTCGCCAAGACCGAGGAAGCAAAGAAACTGATCATCGCTTTGGTCCACAGTGTCGGCCCGACGGCGCGGCCCTATGTGCTGCCTCCTGGAACGCCAAAAGACCGGGTGCAGATCCTGCGCCGCGCCTTCATGGAAACCATGAAGGATCCGGAATTTCTGGCGGATGCGACCAAAGCCAAGCTCGACATCAACCCCCTCGATGGCGCTGAACTGGAGCGCAATGTCCATGAGGTGTTCAACCTGGACAAGTCGCTTATTCCGCGGGCTAAAGAGATTTTGAAGTAGCCTGCAACGACCGTCATTCTCGATGTCAGGCGGCGCTGCGAATTCTAAGCAGGTCGAGGAGAGCTGTTCGTCATAAATCCGTAATCAATCAATTGGCTGTTTTTTTCGGTACTGCCCCATCGACTCTATCGATCCAAAGTATTCGAGGCGACGGTCGAGCAAAGTTGACTTGGTAGGCAGCCTGGAATCCTGGCACAAAAAAACGTTCAACCGTGATCTCATCGAGACTTTACAGAAGCTAAATTTACCGGCTGCCTGTGTGGCTAGACTTCAGAAAATTTCAATCAGCGTAAGTCTCAGGATCCCGCCTAGAACGATGCTGACCGCGGCCAGCCTCATGGACTAAGGCTTGGTGCAGGTTAGAATCCGCAGTCTGCCGAGGATATGTCGATGGTCGCGATGTGTTGCTTGTCTTTGTCATAATAAGAATAACGCAGCGTCACGCCATTTTTTAGTAAATCATCTCGCGTCTCTGGACGATTGCATACGCCTTGAGTCACTCTTTCTTTTGCTCCCACAGCGAATCTGGTGGAATCAAACTGAGCAACCGAATAACTCACCAACCGATAGTTATAGGTCAGCAATCCCTCTGCACCGACTGCAGGTAGCAACTCGGTCTCTTTATCGATCATGACCGGCACTCTGCGATTAATTTCGGCGGCTAGCCTGTTGAGAGACTCCTCGGACCGAGGATTTTCTCGCCGGGGATTTTTCAACACCGCCCACCAGATGAGAGATCCGGTAAAGATCGCGACAACAACCGCTGTAATTATTGTCTTTGAGGACATCATCTTTTCTTAAAACCGATACCGGGCTTAACTCAATCTTACCATGCCGTATTGCCAATGAACCGCAGCCGCGATTTTCGCCAGCACGAATTATTCCAATCACGGCCTTATCATCAATAAGTGGGAGATCGTTCCAACACACTTGCAACTTCTTCTGATGAAAAACAATACCTAAGTAACCGCCTGGTCGCTTAGTGAATTTAGAACGGTAGGAGAAAATCTGCGGCCGTTGCACCGATTTATAGCGCTGGAATGATGCATGTCAACGAATTCACACAGCCAACTTTGCAACGGCTGGCCACGGGCGTGGTCCCTGGACTTTAAGGTGATAGCCGAAAAAAACGGGGAACAGCATAAATGCCGTTCCCCGTCCCGCCCTAGGAGGAGGCAATCGTCCTAGAACGTGTATATTAGCTGGCCGGCAAGGGTCGTTTGATTTTTATCGGCTGATGATGCGCCTTTTCTATAGAACGTTTCATCAGACCAGTCCTGGCGGACTTCAACTCTGCCGAGGAACATTTTGGTGAATTTGTAAGCACCGGTCAAGGTAACTTCGGCAACACTGTTGTTGGCATGGGTTCCGGTAAAGTTGCCGCCCAAGCGAGCACCATCTCGGTCATTAAAAAACTCCCCTCGCACAGCAGTCGTGAAGCGATCAGTCCAGCCGTATGACGCAATCCCGGCAACTCCTTGCCATACAGCGTCCCTCGTCCCGCCTAGCGAGGCATTTTCTTCTCTGCCATAAGTATATTCAAGGATCAGAGCGAGAGGATCAAAAGGCTTCAAAGTGGCTACATGGCTCATCGTGAAACGCTGGTCGCCATTGTTACTTCTTTGCTCTGAGCCATAGATAAAGTTGCTGGCGAGGGCAAATTGTTCCGTCGGGGTAAACCCAAGCCCCGCCATAAACGACGGCTGCTGATTGTTGTCGCGAGGATTATCCCAGCCCGTCACCACTCCGGCATTGACGGAAAACGTTTTTACTATCGGGTAGCTAAAGAGCACGCCCAAATGGCGGAGTGGGATTGCATAGTTGAATAGGAAAGACCTCGAAATGTTGTCGTTGTAGGCTCCAGGATTGGGAAGAATTTCAGTGCCCAGGGTGGTAACGAAAAGCCCGCCCTTGACGCCAATCCCTTCACCAATGGGAATGGTTGTTGTCAGATAAGCTTCGCGCACTTCGGCCGAAGGCTCATCGTGAAAACT
>JAICEJ010000265.1 GCA_025924215.1 Candidatus Binatia bacterium | reverse complement strand
TCCCTCAAGGACGGATATATTTGGGGCCGCGGCGCTCTCGATATGAAGGGTCCCGCTATCGCCGAGCTGATGACGCTTCTGGCGCTCAAACGCAAAAATGTCGCCCTGCAAGGAGACGTGATTTTTCTCGGCACCGCCGATGAAGAGGCAGGCGGCGCACTAGGAGCCGGGTTTTTACTCGAAAATCATCCGGATATGTTTGCAAATGTCGGCGTGGTTTTGAACGAAGGTGGCGGAGTACGCTTGGGCGAAGATGGCAAGGTGCAGAGTTATAGCGTCAGCGTCGCGGAAAAGACCCCGCTCTGGTTTCGGCTGATTGCTACTGGCGCACCGGGCCATGGCTCGACGCCAGGAAGAGACGCCGCGGTCGATAAGTTAGTGCTTGGCCTGGGACGGCTTCTGGCTCATCAAACGCCGATCAAAGTTGTGCCGGAGGTGCAGAAGTTTTTCGCCGACACCGCGGCTGGAGAGCCCGAGAGCCGCCGCCAACAATACCAAGACCTGCGAACCGCGCTCAAAGATCCGGCCTTTGCCGCGGATTTCACCAATAACCCGCGTAACAATGCGAGCGTGAGAAACACGATTGCGGTCACGGGCCTGAGGGCATCGGACAAGGTCAATGTTATTCCGGCGCAGGCGTCTGCCGATATCGATGCTCGACTGCTGCCGGGCGAAAATCCTCAATCGTTTATCGCCGAAGTGCGGCGGGTGATTGGCGATGAGAGTATAAAGATCGAAGTGCTTTTATCTTTCCCCGCAGCCGCCGCCCCGGCGGATCCGGAAGCGATGAGCGCAATACAGGCATTGGCAAAAGCGCGCGATCACGATGCTCCAGTGGTGGCGCCGCTGGTGCGCGGCTTTACGGACTGCCACTTCTTTCGCGCTAAAGGAATTTCCTGTTTGGGCTTTATGCCGCTCCGCAATATCCCTTCAGAAGAAGCCCTAGTGCATGGCGTCAACGAAAGAATCTCTCTGGATAGCCTGCGCTCAGGGATGCAATCGCTATACGAACTGGTGCACAAGCTCACCGCCGAGTAGGGCGCTCGAACTACGGGGAACTGAACCGGCTCATCCCGAAGACTTCCGCCCGTCAAACTTTTCCAAGCCGAAAAGGCCGATGAACTGGCTGAAGGTTTGCTCACTGAGTTCGTGCAGCCGCCCGATGTATTGCGGAGTTTCGGCATGAATGTGATCCGGACCGAGGCCGCTATGAAGCTTGGCGATCTCGTGCCGATTCTCTGGCACCTTTAGCCAACGCTGGATCATCGCCTCATCAACTTCTAGGTGAAACTGTAGGCCGTAAATCGTTTCGCCATAGCGAAACGCCTGGTTGACGCAAAGAGTAGATGCGGCCAGATGAACCGCGCCAGCCGGGACGTCAAAAGTATCTCCATGCCATTGGAAAACCTTCTCGGTTTGACCGAGCAAGTTTAGAATAGATCCCTGGGCCGCTTCTGGTGCGGTGTGTAGATCATACCAGCCGATTTCCTTCTGTTTGCTTGCGTAGACATCGGCCCCCAGTGTCTTGGCGATCAGTTGCGCGCCGAGGCAGATGCCCAACACCGGGAGATTTCGTTGCATGGCATCTTCAATCAATTTCATCTCGGTTATTAGGTGGGGAAACCGATGATCCTCGTAAACACTCATGGGGCCGCCAAGGACGACTAGTCCGTGGTATCCGTCCAAGCTCGGTTGCGCCTCCGGGTGGCGTCCGAAGTTGACGTAACGAATACGAAATCCAGCGCGCTTCAGCAGTGGGTTTAATGTGCCGAGGATCTCATGCGCGACATGCTGTAAGACTAAAAGCTTTCTCATTTTGGAATATCCGTCAGGCTTCCAAGTAAATTATAGCCGCCCGCGGAGATATTTTTAAATCTCTGGCGAACATCCGACGTTGAGCGTTAATGTCGGAGCGCCCACTGCCTGGCGGAAAACTTTTCAGGGTTGTGGCATGCGCGGCCGGATACTTGTGCCGGAACTCTTCTAGCAGCGGGCTTTAAGCATGCCGGTGGTGTTCGCGAGGGTTTGATGATGTACCGATAAACAAAAAACTGACGAGCCAGAGATTCATAAGCTATAATGCTGCTAGATCAGTATCGACCAAATTAGCTGTCCGACTATGACTACGATGCAATGCTCGTAACAAGGATCCCTAGCCAATGACCCTCCCGCTCGGTTTAATCTTCATGTTTCTATTGACGCTTTCTATAATTGCGCGGCCCGACGCGTGGGCCGCCTCTAGGTTGCAAACGTCCCCGGAACAAACAGCAGTTGAGGTTTTTGTAACGCCGGACGAGTCATCCCTCGTGATCGAGTCGCTTACAGATGGACAGTCCTTGTCGCCGATGGCGGAAATGACGGCGGCCGGCGGGTTGAAATGGTTTATGGTGAAGACCAGCAAAGGGAACATCGGTTGGATCAAAGCAGGCGAGAACAATGCGGCAAAGAAAATCGACGGTCATTTCCGTTCCTTGCCCAACGAAAACCCGGTTATTCGCCCGACAAGCCCGACTGAATCGACTTCGAACCCGTCTCCCAAAGGCGCGCACGCTATTCCTGTCAAGGTGAGCGGTTCGAAAGTGATCGTTTCCGTAAATTTCAATAATAGCACTGCGGCCAACCTGCTATTGGACACCGGTGCTTCCCGCACCATGATTTCTTCGCGGATCGCCAAGATTCTTCGGCTTCAATCGATCGGCTCCGGCACGGGATATGGAATCGGGGGCGTCGTGACTGTGTCGGCAGCCCGCGTTGAATCAGTCAAACTGGGCGAACTAGAGAGGCAGAACTTGTTAGTGATGATCCATGATTTCTCTCCTGATGCCAGCTATGAGGGATTATTGGGATTTGACTTCTTGAGCCACTTCCACATGTCACTGGATTTACAAAAGGCATTACTAGTGCTGACGCCGCGGAAGGGCTAACGACTTAAGCTGCGCACCATAAGTGAACCGTCGCAGCCGGCGATCAGCAACATGGCAGCGGATTTTCGATGAGATTATAAACGTGATCGAAGGTTACTTGGTGCACCCGCGCTAGAATTTTAAAGACTCGCGGCGGCTCGTTTTTGAGGAAGACCATAATGGCAGTCTCCACCGGAGGGCAACCTTCTTTGACGCAGGGAACTTCTTTGATGACGATGGGCGCGTCGGGTGGGAATTCTAGAATCGTCTGTACCCAGTAACGGATCTGATCGAACACAAAGCTCGAGACATCGATCTTTTGGCCGAACGGGTCGACTTCGGCTGAACCGTTACCGTCCTCGGTAGTCAGGCAAGCTTGAAAGCCGGTGGTAATCTTTTCCCCATCCAGACTCCGCCCGATGAACACCAAGCGATTGGTCCGCTCCTCGCCTTCGGCCCAAGCCCGCCCAGGACGGCCTTCGAACAGAAGATGAACGCCCTGGAAGACAAACTGGTCCGGGTCGCTGCGCAGGTTGAGAATTCCTTTCATACGCATGATACTCTGGCCGTACTCGGCTAGCAGTTGGCGGAACCACTGGCTAAGCTTGACCCCGTCGAGATCCCCCGGCGTGACGATTGAAACAGTGGAGATGTCATCGGTGTGCTTGTGGTTGTCGTCGTGATCTTGCGCCTTAGCTTCGATGTCGAGACTGCGAAGATCTAAGACTTTGGCGATTTCAACGTCCGAGTTCCTGGTCTGGTAAATGTGCGCCGCCCGGTTCAAGTTTTTGATTTTGTATTCGAGCTCCTGCAGATCTTCCGGGCTGATTAGATCCAGTTTATTAAGTAGGACCAGATCGGCAAAGGCAATTTGTTCGCGGGCTTCAGTGGAGTGGTCGATTTGTTGCGCGATATGCTTGGAATCGACCACCGTTACGACTCCATTGAGTTGAAAATGGCTTTTGATTCGTTCATCGACGAAGAAGGTTTGTACGACCGGCGCCGGATCGGCAAGTCCGGTGGTTTCGATCATCAGCGTGTCGAACTTGGACCTGTGCTCGAGAAGCTGAAACAGGCTGCGCAGCAAATCGCCGCGAACTGTGCAGCAGATACAGCCGTTGCTCATTTCAACGATTTCTTGTTCGGACGAAATCAGTAAATGATGGTCGATGCCAACTTCGCCGAATTCATTAACGATGACAGCAACCCGCCGGCCGTGCTCAGCAGTCAATATACGGTTCAACAGTGTTGTCTTGCCGGCGCCAAGAAATCCGGTCAACACGGTTACTGGAACTCTTTCATCATTTGTTTCGGCCATCGACTTGAAATCCTTTCACAATTGTTTTGTAAAGGTAACACACACTTGGGCCGAGTCAACTTTGATGCGATAAAGTATGCCCTTGGGACCTACGGAACGCTTGGAGTGCATAAGGAGGGAAGACTTTGATTGAGTTTAGACCTATAGGCATCGAGCAATATGTCGAACGCCACTCGAAGCCGATGTCCTTGTTTCACGACAAGATCTGGTTGGAAACCTATAGGCAAACAGGAAATCCAACCACCATGGTCGGCCCTCTGGCGGCTCAACTGTTGAAGATGCTCGTGCTCATGACCGGGGCGCGCCGCATTTTAGAAATCGGCATGTACACCGGGTACAGCACCTTGGCTTTTGCCGAGGCTTTACCGAAGGACGGCAGGGTTGTGACCTGCGAGATCAATCCGGAAACGACCGCAATCGCAAAGCAGTGTTTCGCCGAGAGTCAGCACGGGCGAAAAATCGAGGTGAAACTGGGACCGGCTTTGAATTCGTTGAAAGTAATTTCAGGCCCGTTCGATCTTTGTTTCATCGACGCCGACAAGGACCGTTATGGCGAATACTTCGACGCAAGTATGCAATTAGTTCGGTCAAAGGGTGTGATCGTCTTGGACAACATGCTGCGCAGCGGTAAGGTCATGCATCCAAGCGATCCCGGCAGTCAGGCCGTAGATGCGTTGAATAAACGCATTCGCAACGACCCGCGGGTTGAGAACGTCCTGTTGCCGGTGCGTGACGGTATCATGCTGGTGGTAAAGCTCTGACAGGCAATGAAGAAAGCCGAAAACCGAAAGACACAATCAAGCCGCTACAAAGAGCAAACGCGGGAGCATGGGGCTCGGAGCAATGTGCCAAGTGCTCAGACTATTCTAGAATTTCATTTAGCGATGTTTTTCCTCCGATCGCAGCGCGTCAAGGACATACTGAAGATCTTTGGGGATCTGGGCGCTCCAGACGTATTTTTTTCCGCCGTGTTCGATCTTGAGGCGGCGAGCGTGCAGAAACTGCCGTTTTAGGCCGTACTTTTTGCTAAACAGTTTGTTGAAGTTAAAATCGCCGTGTTGATCGTCCAGCACAACGGGATAACCAAGCGCTGCGAAGTGAAGCCGGATCTGATGCAGGCGCCCAGTTTCAATGTTCACGCGCGTTAACGTGGTTTGTGAAAATCGCTCCAATACTTTGAAGCGCGTAAGCGCCCGTACTGGCGCGCCTTCCCGACCGGGCAAGGCTAAATCGATTCTACCCTGATTATCTTGAAGGCGTCCGGCGACGAGGCAGAGATATTCCTTATCCGCGTCTCTGCCCTCGGCAAAGATTGCTTCCAGTGCCGCCGCCGTTAATTCGTCCTTGGCGATCAGCAAAACGCCCGAGGTATCTTTATCGAGCCGATGCACTAATTGGAGCCTGACTCCCTGTTCTTGATGTGTACGTTCGAGCGCGCCGATGACCGAATGACGCTTTAGGACGTGCTTACCTTCGTGAACGGCCGTGCCGGCCGGCTTGTTGATCACCAGGAGCTGGGTATCTTCATAGATCACGGGAAACTTTGGCGCTGGGACAAAGGACGCGTCGCTGTGCCGGACGGTTTTCTCAAACGGAATATACAGCTGGATTCGATCGCCGGCGCGAACCAGATCCTCGGGCTTGGACCGTTTGCCGTTGACCCGCAAACCGTTTTTCCGAAAAACTTTGCGCACGTAGCCAATTGGGAATCGGCTCTTGAGGAAACTCTGCAGCTTTTTATCGGTTTCAGCCGCAGGTACGACGATTTCTTGGTTCACCACGGTCAATCTGCGACACGCTTCTGGGTTCGTCAAGCGAATATTTGAGCAATATTTGCAATTCTTTAGGAATTAAGATAGGTTACGCCGGTATTTCTAAAAGAGTCTGCGCGCCGGGTGCGCGCCCCAGCGAGGTTGTCTTTGAGTCGTAATGAGTCGGTCGATGTTCTCCGCAAAAAAATCGATCAAATTGATGAAAAAGTCGTTGCCCTGCTAAACGATCGGGCCTTCCTTGCGCAAAAAATCGGCCGCAGCAAAAGCCAAAACAACCAAGAAGTTTATGTTCCGCATCGGGAGAAACAAATCCTTCAGCGCCTCTCCCGGTTGAACCAAGGTCCGCTTCCCGAACACTCCATCCGCGCTATTTTCAGAGAAGTTGTCTCCGCTTGCCGCTCCATCGAAGCGCCTCTTAAGATTGCCTTCTTCGGGGCCGAAGGAACCTATTCGCATCTTGCTGCGCGGGAGAAATTTGGTTCCACAGTAACGCTGCTGCCGACTGCCAGTATCAGCGAAGTGTTTCAGGAGGTGAGCCAGGAGAGAGTTTCGTTCGGCGTTGTGCCGATTGAGAATTCCACCGAAGGTGTGGTGGCGCACACGCTCGACGTACTGGTCGATTCCGAGCTCAAGATCTGCGCCGAAATTTATCTTGAGATTCATCACAATCTCTTGTCACGCACCGGCCGAGAACAGGATGTCAAGCGCATCGTGTCTCATCCCCAAGCTCTTGCGCAATGCCGGCAGTGGCTAACGCGTCATTTGTCGGCCGCAAAGCTAGACGAGGTGGCGAGCACCGCGCACGCGGCAATGATCGCCGCCGGTGATAGATCCGTCGGTGCAATCTCCAGCGCGTTGGCGAAGGAGGCATACGACCTGCAAGTCATTGCAGCCAATATCGAGGACCACCCAAACAACATCACAAGATTTCTCGTCAT
>JAICEJ010000264.1 GCA_025924215.1 Candidatus Binatia bacterium | reverse complement strand
CTCTTTGCGCGGGTCGTCGTAAACTTTCGGCAAACCGAAAGGCGGATCGCTAAAAAAGAGCGTTCCGTCCGAGCGATAGACGAGATCATTGGGACTGTTGAGCCGCTTGCCTTCGAAGCGATCGGCGAGGACCGTTAGTTTTCCATCTTTTTCCACCCGCACGATCCGCCTGTTACCATGCTCATTAATCGTCAATCTCCCATCGGGGTCGAGCGTCAGTCCGTTGGAGCCAGGTTGGAAATATTCAGTGATGTCTTTGCCGGAGTAACCGCTGTTCTCTTTGAACACCGAGAGCGTTCCGTCGGCCGCATACTTGTAAATTTTATTGGCGTTCGGATCGCTGAAGAGAAAATCGCCGTTCTGCAACCAAACCGGTCCTTCGGTGAATTGAAAGCCTTCGGCGAGCTTGAAAATCTTGGGGTTGGGCGGAACGATGGCGTCGATTGCCGGCTCGAGCCGCGTTATTTCCGCGTTGACCTCTTGTGGCATCGCTGCGACGGGCCCGCCCGGAATTTTGTGAAATTCGAGCTTCGCATAGCGCAGGTAGATATAGTTGGTCGGTGGATTCGACACCGGACCGTTTATGCCGAAGATCGCGAGCTGGATCTTTTGGCCGGGCTTCACGTCACGTCCGACGATCAGGCGGTTCTCAGCGTTCCAGCCTTTGATGACTGAACCGCCGCTCTGTCCGGCAGCGCGCGGCAACTCTCCATCGACCCAGATTTCGGCATAGTCATCCACTGACGTAGCGAAGATCACTGTCGAGCCTGCTGGATCGAAATTGCCAATTTGCTCCGGCACCGTGATCTTGATCCTGTACCAGTTGAACGCGAGTCTTCCAGCAGAGCGGCGTTGATCCAAAGTCGTGGGATCTATGACTTCCCAGTGGGAGTCGTCGAAGTCGGCCCCGCCCGCATGCGGCGTGAAGTCGTAGGCTTTATTTGGCGCCGCGCTCGGTTGACCATCGGCTCCTGCGGATCTGAAATCGACTTCGACAATCTTTGTGTCACTGTAGCGCCATTGGCCTTTCACCATTTCTACGCCTTGTCGAGTGGCAAGGTCGATTATCGCTTCCGGCTTCCGTCCGACGAGCGAATCGTCGGACGCCGCGGCCGCGACAAATTTGGTGGGCACAGCTAAAAGGGCGGCGATACTGGTTAACAGAAAAATCCTTGTCATGTTTGTATCCTCAATTAGTCAGCTGCTCTGATTTTAACGACGTAGTAGTCGATCGGGTCTTTGACTTCCTTGAACCAGTGCGGCGTGCCATTTGGGATGACGACGACGTCCCCCTTGGTAATCATGCGAGTTTCTCCCTCTTTAGATTCCCGGCCGCGAATCTCTTCAGGTTCGATATTTTTCGGATCAACGAGGGTTCCGCCGGTTACCAAAGTCGCCGAGCCTTGGAGCATGTAGATAATATCCGTGTCGCGCGTGTGAACTTCCACGATTCCCGGTTCATTGCGGTGGCTGGCGTCGACTTTGTAATTTTTGCCCCTGACCAGCGGCATTCCTTTAACAAATGCCTGGTTTACTTGCTTTGCCGGCAGGTAGGTCACCGGTACGGCGGCCACTCTATTGGACGCTTCGAAGCTAGCGGCGCCAGCTTTAGCTATGTCTTCGTCCTCCTGCGGGGTGTTGCCGCTGACGCCAATCGCGCCAACGACCTTGCCATCAAACACGAGGGGAAGACCTCCTTGAAGCGGGGTGGCTCCGGGAAGAACCAGCGACGCTGTACGACCGTGGGTAATCTGATCTTCAAAGTCCTTACTGGGCCGGCGGAAAATGGCCGCGGTGCGCGCTTTGCCGATGCCTACATCGACGCTTGCCACTTGAGTGTTATTGAGCCGCTTGAGGACGATCGGATAACCGCCATCGTCCACCACGACAATGACGACTGTCGCGTTTCTGTTTTTTGCTTCCGCCTCAGCGGCGGCGGCGACTTTCTCCGCGGCTTCCAGGGTTAGAATTTTCTTGTCGTGGAGTTGAGCCTGAAGGCCCTTCGACGAAAGCAGCAATACCGAGAGTACCAGCAAACTCTGGACAATTTTCATGATGACTCCTTTACGATCGAGCTTTTCCAAAATCACTTGGCTTGAGCCGAAGTTGTCGCCAAAGCGCTGGCGCCGGCGATGGCGAGTTCCTCGTCTTGCTGCGCGCTGGCGGCGCCGCTGACGCCTACCGCCCCGATAACTTGCCCATCGATGACGAGCGGAATGCCGCCCTGGAGCGGCGTAAAATCATTAAGAGTCGTCATCGCGATGCGCCCCTTGTTGATCGCATCTTCGAAGAACTTCGTCGGCCGTTTGAACAGGACCGCAGTTCGCGCCTTGCCGATCGAAATGTTGGCGCCGGCGGCAAAGGTGTTGTCGAGACGCTCGACCGCGACGAGGTTGCCTCCTTCGTCGACCACAGCGATCGCTCCTCCGGGCGCGTTCTTGTTTTTAGCCTCGGCGACGGCGGCCGCAATCACTTTTTTCGCGCCGTCCAGAGTCAACCCTTTTTTCTCAATCGTCTGCGCCGCTCCGGCCGAAGAGAGTGCCAGTAACGTCAGTATCCCGAATGCATTTACGCTGAGCTTCATCGATTTTTCTCCAAAGGTTTGGATATTTTGGCTTGCTGGTTAGATGCCGTTCGCAGAAGAAAAGATGCGTCACGCTTTGCGCAGCACTCGATCCCAGCGAATTCACTTGAGGCTTCGCGGATTCATCCCGATTCCGCGCTCGAACCGAAAATGCCGGAAGCGAGGTGCAATCCTGGAGCAGCGAAGGCGTCCGACTGTGAAGTTTCAAAGTGATTTTGCGGTCTCGCATGTCGTTGCTACGAGGTTTAAACATTTCCTCGAAGCACCGCTGAGCGATGTCTGCTCAGAGGCAGAAACCCATCGACTTCGCTGCGGAAGGATTGTGCCTCGCGCTTTCTGTCAATCGCAACTAAGGAATCCGGGTTCATTATGATGCCGCTCCGGTAACTTGAATGGCCGCCAGGAGATAGATGACGCACCCGTATGTTATCGCACGGCTATGCTTCAGAGGCGGGTTTGCCGCAAAATATACAACGCTTCGAGTTTTGGTGGTGCAGTTTGGCGCAGCCGATATGCGCACTGCGGCTTCGCAGGTAGGCTTCGGCGGCGGCTAGCATACCGATCAAAGGAGCAGTGAAGTAAAGCCACAGTGCCGTCCAATACTGCGCCGGCACTGCGGAAGCAAAGGTGCGCGCGGGATTCATACTCATTCCCGAGATCGGCGCTTCGAGCGTTATGTAAGCCGCGACCAACGCTCCTGCGCAAAGGCCCGTGAGTTTGTGAAGGCGGGTGTTGTTTGACACGTGGAGAATCACAGTCATCAGAATGAAACTAATCGCTACTTCGGCGATGAATGCGGCGGCAATTCCAGCGCTCCCCGGCATTGTGATGACGTAATTGACCGACGGATGGGCGACCGATGCAGCCAGAAAACCTGAGGCCAGAAGAGCACCGGTTACTGCGCCGCCAAACTGCGCGACGATGTAGAAGACCGCATCCCATTTAGCGACCTTGCCGAGTCGAAAAAACGTCAGGGTGGTCGACGGGTTGATGTGGGCGCCGGATTGTTTGCCCCAAGGTGAATAGATGATGAGGATAGCCGTCGATCCCATGGCGAGCCCCATCAGAAAACGGCGCAGGGACGGGTTTGGAATCGCCTGGTTAACCGGCGAAGTGGGATTTTCTAGAATCGCGCCGAAGGTGAAGGCCGAGATCATAAACAGGCCGAGGCAAGCGGCCTCCATCAGATATTCGGGCCAATGGCTTTTCAAGGTGCCCGTCATGTGCTCTCAGTAGACTTCAAGGTTCACAGCGTTCAAGGTCAGGATCATCCGAAACGCTGCATCATTGAACATCACTCTGCACTTCGAAGTTCCGCTGCATGCTTCTAACAACCATCCGTCGGATCAATTGAGCCGGATGACATTCTTGATCCCTGCGGAGCGGCCGAGAAGAAGATCGCCATAAGCCTCCATTGGGAAGCGCCCGGTGATCAGCGACTGCACCGCCTCGGGCCAACGTTTGGCAAAAGTGCCGAGATCGCGGATAGAGTTTTCGAAGGAGTCGCGCCCGGCATTGACCGTGCCGAAGACGACCTGGTTTTTCAGAACCAGATTGCGCATGATGAGGTCGGTATCGACTTTAATGGGCCGTTTTCTGCCGGGTACGCCTGTGAAAATAAAGATGCCGTTGGTGCCGAGATACTTCATCGTTTCGAAGGCCAGGCTCGAAGCTCCCGTCGCTTCGTAGATTAAATCCACGTTGCCGATCTGTTCGGGAAGCATTTCGGGAGTGATGTTCTCAGACGAAATATAGTGCGCACCGATCGATTCGAGTAGTTGAGACTTCGGATTGGGAGCGGGCTCTCGCGAATAAACATACGTGTCAAAATCGTAGTTGATCAAGGCCATAGCCCCAAGCAATCCCACCGGTCCCGCGCCCAGGACAACAGCCCGGTGGCAATGAGCCGCTGCTTTTGCCGGTGTGACTGGGCAGCCCCAAGGCAAGCGCTGTTGCATTTGCCATACTTGAGTCAGCCCCTTTTCAGCAATCGTCAGCGGCTCTACCAAAACGGCAACGTCACGCATTTCCCTGGGAACGGGATTCATGTACTTTTCGTCGTCAACGACGAACTGCGCCATGAACCCGTGCCTTTCTTTAATACCCCGTTCTTGAAATTCTCCGGTGAAACAAAAATCCTGACGATCGGCGCGGCAGGCCACGCAATTGTCGTGTGGGCACGGCCGGCGGACCATTGGGACGACGAGGTCTCCTGCTTTCACGCGGGTGACTTTCGGACCTGTTTCAATTACCTCGCCGAGAGATTCGTGGCCGATGACGAGTTGCTCGGAGCCGGTGGGCGGCGTGCCGTATTCGAAGGCGCAGATTTCTCTGTCCGTGCCACAGACTCCGGCCTCCAGCATGCGCAGCTTGACATCCGTGGGGGAGAAAATCTGCGGTTCGGCTTGATCGATAATTTCGACGGTTCTTTTTCTCGGCGTAACGGCTATAGCTTTCATGCACGAAGCTCCTTGAAAACGGTGAATGGTCGACGTTAGCGAACCGGAAGGTTCAGTAGAATCCTGTGCACATTTGGATGAGGCTCGATGGGCAAAGGATGCACAGATTATTTAGTTCCCGCGGTGCCGGCTATTCGCGGCGCGCCGCGCCGGTTTGCGCCGGCTCGCTTTGGCAGATTCAAGCTCGAGAAAGCTGCGGGTGATTTCGATCGTCTTCTTGTAGGTCTGCAAAAATGCCTTGCAATCGGGGCACCCTTCGAGGTGATTTTCGAACGACGCGAAGTCTGCGGGGCTGAGATTCGAGGCGAGATAGTCGGCGATCAGGGCGGTTTCTTTCTCGCAGGTCAGCGGCCGAAATCGGCTTTCGCTCGCCTTGTTTTTGTTTGACGAGCCGACCCGTTTTCTGCTCGGAGAGGAGCGATGGCGTTTCATCCTCCTATTTATCTCGGCAGCGGCAATAATTTGCAAATCCTCCAATCGATTGTGACAGGCCGGCAATCGGCAGCTCACCGGCGCGTACGGATGCCTGATTTCAAGGTTCTCCCGCCGGCCACCAGGCGCACGGGTGTCAGCGAGTGAGCGAATCGTACGGTATGAGAATTGAAGACTCTTTTAACCGCCGCGACGACCATGCCGTCGTCGTTGGTGAGTTGGCTGAGTTCCTGGATCAGGTCCATAAAAGTAGTCTGAATGGGACTCTTCTTCGGCGGAAACTGTATGTACGGGGTTCGGGTTTTTTTCATGATCATGCCTCCGATGTAATCTCAGGCTTGGGTTTTAGATGCTCGTTTGTCGACAAAGGTTGCAAGAGCTTCAAATTTCAGCGGTCGCCATTATTCGGCTCAGTGGCCGAGATAGGTGGCTAATCGCCCGCGCAAAAAAAGCCGGGCGCGATGAAGTCGGGTCTTCACTGCAGACACAGTGAGATGCAAGATAGTCGCGATCTCTTTGTCCGACATGCCTTCCAAATCGCTCAGAACGACGACGCTGCGGTCGAGGGGTTTCAATCCCTCCAAAGCGGCTTTAACGACCCCCTGTATTTCTCGTTCGACATAACTCCGATCGAGAGTATCGGACCAGTCGACCACGGGACGGATCCGATGGTGACCATCGTCGCTAAACTTGGGCAGGTATTCTTCGTACTCGATCTCTCTTTTATGATTTTTGCGGCGCCGGATTTTTCCCAAAGCCTCGTTTACGGTCAAACGATATAGCCATGTTGAAAACCGGGAGTTGCCCTGGAAAGTCTTAACCTTGCGAAAGACGGTCCAGAAGACGTCTTGGATGACTTCCTCGGTATCCGCGCTGTCGCCGAGAATTCGTTGCGCTACGTTGTAGAGCTTTGGTGAATAGCGATCGACGATGGTCTCAAGCGCCTCGTGATCACCGGCTTTGAGCCGCTCGATCAGCGCCGGATCGTCTTTATCGGAGGTCTGTTTCCGTCTGGAGGCGTTGGATCTGCTCCACGATTCGAGCCTACCGGTCGCCGACCCTGTCTTTCTCGTGTCGCTGGTGTAACCCAACTCCATCATAGAACTGCAAGAAGCCATAGAGCTTCTTCTATCGATTTCGGTTCCGACAAATGAACCTTGCATGAGTTGATCTCCTATGTTGCTACGGTTCTTAAGAGCATTTCGACAAACGGGGAGCAATTGATAATGCTCAGCCGATTGCTGCGTAATTCCATCAATCTTTTTGCAACTTCTTCGTTCATGAAAACCACGCCGGCCATGTCCAGGTAGATTAACTTCCCGTCACTCTCCTGATATTGGAGGCAGAGTGCTTCTAGCTCCCCGCACGTTGTCGCTGTTAGGGTGCCGTCCAAACGTAAACTGACCGTTTCCTCATCTGGAGAGCTTTGAGTAATTCGCAGCATAGAGCTTGTGACTCCTAAAACTGTTGTG
>JAICEJ010000263.1 GCA_025924215.1 Candidatus Binatia bacterium | reverse complement strand
GAGCTCCTTATCCGGCATGACCCTCATTCCTTGAACAGCGTCCTTCTTGATCACAAAACCGCTGATCGGCGCGAAGAAGGTTAGCGTTCTCTGAGGTTTGCCGGTCTTCTCCAGATTGTTGATCTGTTCCTCTGAAATATCCCATAGGCTAAGCCGGCGGTGCGCCGATTCCAAAAGCGCATCGGATCCTGCACTGATTTCTTTTATGGAGCTCGAACCGAGTGTCTTTTTTGCATTGAGAGCCAGAAGATATTCCTCTTGGGTGGCCACTAAATCCGGACTGTACAAAGTAAACAGTGGCTGTCCCTGGCGCACGAGAGTTCCGGTGTAATTCACCAGGAGTTTTTCGATCCAACCTTCAACTTTGCTGAAGACTTGGGCGACCCGGGTCTCGTCATACGTGACGATTCCGACAGTGCGAATTTTTTTTATCATCGGCCGGATCTCGGCGGTTGCCAGTCGGATGCCCACCAATTG
This sequence comes from Candidatus Binatia bacterium, assembly GCA_025924215.1. GTDB lineage: Bacteria > Desulfobacterota > Binatia > UBA9968 > UBA9968 > WHTF01. The sequence continues at coordinate 6,472 of JAICEJ010000263.1, read as the reverse complement.
CTGCCTTTCAGGACTTACGTTGACTCCGGCCGAAGTCATGTCGTGGCCCTGCATCGATTGACTGCCGCTGGCCGTTCCCGTATCGGCATGATCGGACGACTCGCGATTTGCTTTCGAATCGCTCTGTCCTCGCCAATAGCCGATCGCAAATACTCCCGCGAACACGATCAGGGCTCCCAAAACCTTTAGTATCTTCATATTCGTTCTCCTGACTAAGCTCTTATTCAACCTGACTTAATATCGCTAACTATTGCAGATCCCTGCCTACGGCCCGTTCAAGATCGGCGAGGTTTTGCACGAAGCTAACCGTGGCTTTGTAGTAACCCATCCGGGCTTCCCGCAGCGCTCGTTGGGCTTCGAGCAGGTTTACGAACTCCACCCGCCCCGTCTGATAAGCGGCGAGAGCGGATCTGAAGGACAGCTCGGCTTGCGACAACAGCCCCTCACGATAGAGCTGCAAGGATCGCTTTGCCGCCCGCACTTTCGCCTCCGCTTGCGCGACTTCCTTCACGGTCATGTTTCTCATTGCTTCGCGACTGGATTTCGCAGCGCGAATATCTGCCAGACTCTCTTCGACCTCATAGGTGCGTTTCCCCGCAGTCCAGGGAGAAAAGGGGACGGTGATATTCACCATGGCCGCATAACGATCTTTATTCATTTCAGTGGGCATTCGCATGTAGTCCCAGCCAACCATGAAATCAGGATATTTCCGGTTCCGGTCCGCCAATTCGTACATCACTTCGGCCCGCTCGATCTCCTGTTGCGCGCCGCGCAACTCCGGGCGGTTCGCCAGCGCCAGGTCATCGAGACCGGAAGCGTCGACCACGATATCTCCGGGCTCGAGATCCGTAGGAATCTCAATCGGCGATCGAGGCGGACGATACATCGCCGTGTTGAGCTTAACCGTAGCGACGCTGACTTCTTCTTCGGCAACGATCAGCTGGTTGAGAATTTCGCTTTGTTCCAGTTGCGCCTTGAAAACGTCCTGTTGGGTCACTCTGCCCACCCGGTAGCGTGCCTCCGTGGCACCAATCACCGTGCGCAAGATCTCGAGCTGCTCGCGCAGAATTTCAATCGATCTATCCGCCATGAAAAGGTCGGCATAAGCCATTTTGACCATCGATATGATCTCTCTTTCCTTGGCGCGAATCTCCTGCTCGGCAATGTTGGCTTCGCGTTGGGCGATCTTTTCTTTGAGGCCGAGCTTCCCGAAGAACGGCACCATCTGGCGGATGCCGATCGAGTTCGCATCCGCCTGATTAAAGCTCGTCGGGTTCGATAGAGGCACACCGCCTACCTGAAATGCGATTTGTGGATCATCCAGATACGGTGCTTGCTTTGCTTTGGCCTCGAGGCCGCGCACCCGATGTTGCAGCTGTTGAATTTCGGGGCTTTTTTCAAGCGCTTGCTTTACCGCTGCCGCCAACGTTAGCGGCGTTTCAGAAGCAGTAGCGGTAAAGCCAAACTGAAAAAGCAGCAGAGACGTAACTGAAACTCTGGAGCCAAAGGAAAACTTGAACATCATTCCTCCGTTCAGATCGGGCAACTACAAATTATCGGACGCACACGCGCGCTACCGGCCTGGCAACGCACAAACAGATGCCCTGAGACGTAAGTCCGGTATTGCTCGGAAGGTCACCGATGGCGCTTAGAATGAGCATGCTAAGCACGTGTCACTCGCGAGCGATCCCGGAAGCACGCCGGCCAACTGAGGGAGATTTTTAGATGCGCAGATTAATTTTCAGAGAAGGGATCGGCGGACCCGCGGCAGAAAAATGTGTCGTCCTGAGACGAAGCGAAAGATCGAATGCAACTGAGAGAACATGTAGCGGCAGTAATAGCGCGTGTACAGTTACGACGTGCGAAAATTTGACTTCGGAAGTCGGCAGAAATTCAGAAAACGCCGCGCGGCAATTAGATTCCGGCTTCTGCTTGCCGCGGTTGTGACAGTCATGAGCTTCACTCGCAGCGGCTGTTTGCAAAGCCAGCGCCGGACGCGCTCGCTCAGGACACACCGTACAAAGAGCGTAAAACGCTAGCAGCAGAACCGGAATGATTTTACAACGGCCCGTCATTTGATTTTGCACAACTTTACGGCCGCGCTTTTCACATGTCAACTTAATAGAGCCATTGATACACTGGCGCCATTTCTTGCGCCCAAACTACTCGCAGAGCAGCTTCCTTCAACCACAGTACAGCTCCTTACTGATCGTCGCGACGGCGCCTAGTAGATAAAGGAAGCGGTCGTGGCTGTGGACTGTTGATGTCGCGACGATTACGATGAGCCGGCTAACTGGTGCAAAGAAAACGCCCGACCCGGTGAGGGTCGGGCGTACGTAAATGCCAGTGATCAACTCGTTTTCGCAGTCACCTAGCTGGTTCTTGTAACGATGACATCGGTCTCGGCCGCATTCCAATCAACAGTTCCTTCTAGTCGCGGCGCCTGTCTCATCGCCCAGAGTCCTCCGGCTCCTCGATCCGACGAGCTTCCGAAGATGATACCGTCGTCCATGACAAATACATCATCCGCATGGCCGCTCCTGCTGGTGTCAGGCGAATCGCTCCTCACTGGTGGAACAAAATAGGCAACCCACTTCGGATGGTGCAGATCCGAGATGTCAAAGCCCCAGAAGCCGCCCTCCTCCCATGCGCTCCAAACAATATTTCCTTTTATCAGCCGCTCGACATCGTGAACGCCCATCCGTCTTCCCGGCCGATCCGGCGGACAGTTCCCATGCAGATTCAGCGGAAGCTTGAACTCCGAGACTTCCCTGGGCCGACGCTCGTCCCTGACGTCGAGGATGTGAGGATAGCCGAAAGGACACTGGCCGAGCTCATCGGTGGAGATGACGTAATCAGGTGGCCCGCCATCTCTGGGAACGACGATGCCGAAGCTGTGCGTTTGGCCTGGCAACGAAGGAAAGTTGGGCCTACCGTCAGACCAGTTGATCTCGCCGACCATCTTCAGATTGGTTATATCGGAGATGTCCAGAATGATAAGACCCTTATCGCGCCACGCGGCAAAACATCGGTCCCCATAAACGGTCATATCATGCAATTGAACAGTGGGGGCTGGTAGGCCACGATCGGGGAGGCCAGTTGACGGCCAGGTTGGCGTTTCCCCTGGACCCATTCCCGGATACCACCATCTTGATACTTCTTTTGGGTTGCGAGGATCATTGATATCGACGCACAGAAGGATCATGTCTGTGAAACCCTGAATCGCGCAAGCCGCGAATGCGAATCTTCCGCGGCGATCTTCATGGACCCACAATCCGTGGAACGGGGCACTCGCTGTCGGATGGATGTCAGGAGGCGTGAAAGCACCTAGAAGCTTTGGCGCGGTCGGACTGCTGACATCCCAGTTCTCAAGACTGCGGTTTCTCTTCACGACTAAAACGTTCCCCCCCTTGATATCTATGTACTGGGTATTGTCGGGGAGGGTCGAGTGCGGCTGACGGTAAACCACGCGCATCCTGTTTGGATTCGAGACATCGACGATGCTCCACCCGTTGGCACCATTGCTACAGTAAGCAAATCTCCCATTAGGAGTGTCGAGCACGCGAAACTCATAGGTCTGGTCCCAATTCCCAGCACGGCCGGAGCCGGGGGGAAAACTCATATCGTTGTAACCAAGGATCTGGACACCTGCTATGTCCCCATAGCTCGGCTGGATGGTCGGCAGACCGCTATCATGGAAACCCCAACCCGCACGAGTCATACCCCAAGCCAGCACCGACAACACCTAAGCCGGCAGCCTGCAAAAAAGTTCTTCGATTCATGATCATGCCTCTTTGTATTACGACTAAATTCAGTCCAGGAGTTTTCCATGATGCAAGAGCAATAACCGAACTTACGGGATTTCACTGAACGCCATCCTATGGCGGTCCCCTAATATTCGGCTGCTGCGCACCAAAGTCACAAGGATTCATGGCTGTGGCCGGTGCTAGTGGTGCCAATCTAATCCCGCCGCAGCACCTCGACGGAACGATCCAGTCGCTCCCTATGGCCGATCCAGACCTGCGTACTCCGCATCGGCGTAAACGATTCTCCCGCCGAGGACGGTGAGCACCGACGTAAGCGTCCGGATTTCGTCCTCCGGAACAGCGAAGTAGTCCTTGTTAAGAACTATGAGATCCGCGTAGTTGCCTGGAGCTAGCGAGCCCACCTGCCCTTCGAGATCAATGAACCAGCTGCACTTTTCTGTGGCAAATCGGAGCGCTTCAGCCCGCGTCAACCGCTGCTCAGGTACCACTCCCGCCACGCCGGGAACAGTCGTCTTGCCGCTGATCACGTACCACAGGTTAAGGAAAGGCGGGTACGGGGACACGTTAAGCGCGTCAGTGCCGAGACACGCGCGCGTTCCGCTCTCGTAGATACGCCGGTACGGCGGATGATCCGAGACGCCGCCGCTCTTGGCGTTGCTGTTCGTCGGAACGACACCGGCATTCAGGGCCTTGAGCCGCGCGAGTGTGTCTGGGCTTGGGGCCTCCGGCCCGCCACCGGGATGGAGCATTCTCCATGCGAGCTCGGTGATCGGGGCGATCGAGTTCACCCGCTCCCAGGACGCGACCATCGCCTGTTGAGTGGCCGGCGCCGTGGCATGATGCTCAAACGACCATTCGTTTTGGGCTAGGTAGAGAAGGATCTCGGCGTACTCCGGATCCGCGTAGATTCCGGCCGTGAGGTTCAAGACCTCCTCGCCTACACCGCCGATCCGGAGCAAGTCGTCGCCGATTCCACTAAGGGCATTGACGGTGTTGCCCTGCACGCAAGGCATTCCGATGACATTGCCGAAGCAGCTGAAGCTGAAACGAACCCGTGCATTGAGGCGCCCTTCGCGATACAGCCTGTTGATCGCCTGATACCCATGGCTCCCCACTATAACCGGATCGGGAACCCCGGTTGGACTAAACGGATTGTTGCCGCCGGGATCATCCCAGCCGGTCAGCCCACGACGATTTAGCTCACGGATGAAATCGACGGTGCACGCATCCTGCTCGTCGAGGGTAAGTGTTCCGAGTTCCGTGCCGATCGTACGAATCGCGAGTGTGTTGGCATCACCCGTAAGTTGACCGTTGCCTGCCGGATCGAGGCCAAGGAATTGAAGCCCTCTCGTGTTGACTTGGCCCCCGGTAAATCCTGTGCCCTGGAGATAAACGGGGTGATTCGGCGCTACAGTGTCCAGTTCGGCCTTTGTGAGCATTCCCGGGATGTCGAGCTGCTGAACGTGCCAGCCTCCGCCGATCTGGAAGAGCCATTTGCCGGGCGGGGTTTGAGACGCTTTTAGGGCAACGTTGGCGATTGCCTCGCTTCGCGTGAAGATCGGGTCAAAGCGCGGCGAGCGCGAGAAGCAGAAGTAGGAGCCCATGCGGATGCCATGGAGGTGCCCATCTATGAGCCCCGGCAACACTCGGCGGCCGTGCAGGTCGATCACCTGAGTCCCCTGTTTTGCTAGGGCTCGGATCGGACCATTTCCGCCGGTGGCGAGAATCTTTCCATCGCGAATCGCAATCGCGTCAACCGTCGAGTCGTCCACATCGACCGTCGAGATTTTGCCATTGTAGAGAACCAGGTCCGGAGCATCTCCGCGTTTGACGACGCCTAGCGGCGCGGCTGCCGCCGGGGCGCTCGTAGTTGTCGCGAGAATCGCCGCGGCGGCGAGCGCGAGTACCGTGGCTAGCTGGAACGAAAGCGCGCCCCCGCCCAGACTTAGTTGCATCCTATTCATTGCATACTCTCCTTATTATTGCTTCTGCGCAGCTTCGACGAAGAAGTTGATTGAATCGCGTTAACTGTGGTCGAGAGATTCAATTACGTAAGTTTTTGATCCGGAGGCACGGTGCCTCCGGATCAAATGTCACACAGTTTTCGCCGACACGTCGATGAAACTACCGGATATTTGTGTTGCTCAAGAAAGTTCCGCGTTGCGGGAGTTCCTTGGCGCGGCGTCCCGTGTACCTCAGAACGTACAGACCGCTGTTCTCATCGGTCACATAAATAAGTCCGTTGTGAAGGATAGGGAAAGGCCACATCCACACATCAGGGCTGTTTCGGAATCGCTCAACGACCTGTGCAGCCGGCCTCGGCACGAAAACTCCCACCTCGAGCGGCAGTCGCGGATTGGAGACATCCCAAGCGCGTAGCCCCGCCGAGTACCAGGTGAGGAAGACGATGTTTTTGAAGAGCAAGGGCTGATGCGTCGAGAATTCCCGCATCAACGACGGATCTCCAGGGCCGCCAATGAAGCAGTTTTCAGACAGGTTCTCTGGAACCATGTACTGTGCAACGACCTGCAAGTTCATCTGATCGGATGCATCGAGAATCTGTCCCCCGGTCCACGGGCAAGTAGTTGTCCCATTACGCTCGCCCCCCGTCCACAAGTATGGTCCACCAGGTCTCGGATAGCTGGAGTGGTGACTGCCCCCCGAGGGCGGGGGGCGGTCGATCGGTGCGTCTGGATTCGGATTGG
>JAICEJ010000262.1 GCA_025924215.1 Candidatus Binatia bacterium | reverse complement strand
TAACTTTTCTCGCAGGCAGCATCGAAGTGCCGTACGGTGTGCCTGAATATGAGTTTATTGGCGGGTTGCGCGGCGAACCCTTCGAAATGATCGAAGGCGAGTATTCCGGATTGCCGATTCCGGCCAATGCCGAGATCGTGGTCGAAGGTGACGTTCATTTCGATAATCCGACGGTGGAAGGGCCGTTCGGCGAGTGGACCGGTTACTATGCGAGCGCAGAACGCGCCGAACCGTGGGTCGAGGTAAAGCGGCTTTATCACCGCAACGACCCGATCATTCTCGGTTCGCCTCCGGGGCGACCGCCCGCAGAGTTGGGATGGTACCGTTCGTACCTCCGATCGGCTCTTATCTGGGATGAAATGGAAAAAGCTGGCGTGCCGGATGTGAAGGGCGTGTGGCTTACAGTTTCCGGTGGTAGCCGATTGATGATGTGCGTTTCCATCAAGCAGCGCTATCCGGGCCATGCCAAGCAGGCGGCGGTTATTGCGTCGCAGTGTCACGCAGGAGCGTATCTCGGCCGCTTCGTCGTTGTTGTTGATGACGATATTGATCCTTCAAACACCGACGACATGATCTGGGCGATGTCGACTCGTTGCGAACCCGAGCAAGACATCGATATTCTACGGCGCTGTTGGAGCGGACCGCTCGATCCGGTGATTCACCCGACCAAGAAAGGCTTTAACTCTCGCGCAATCATCGATGCGACCCGGCCTTATGAGTGGATGAAAGATTTTCCTCCGGTTGCGGAGTCCAGTAAGGAAGTGCTGGATGCGACGGCCAAGAAATGGGGCGCAGAGCTGTTCAGCACCAACGGCAAGAAGTAACAGTCAGAACAATTCTAATCCGAAACAAGGGGGGGCAAGTCGAATAATCGGCTTGCCCCCCTTGTTATTTGTGGTCGCCTAGCATCTTAAGTAGCGACCTTGATAGTGCGCCAGCAAGGTCGAGTTCGCGCCTATGGTGGTTTATTGCTGCTCGACTTTGCCGCAGGCGCGGAGATTGAAAAGGGGACGGCAGCGGTGATTTGACAATCGGCGGAGCGACGCCATTGTGCGCGCGTCGCGTGCTTTAACGTTGAGGTCTGAGCTGCTGTATTTCGTCGGCCGCTATCCTGCGTCGTGCCGTAGCGAGCGCGATCTCGGCTCTTTTCTCGGTGAGGTAAACCAGATGCTCGACTTCGTTAGCATCCTGTTCCTCGGACCAAACGCGTTCAGCTTCTTCGAGAGTCGAACGGGTTTTTTCCAAAGCAACCGCGGCGCGCCCGGCAACCGCCGGGTCTCGCCGCACTCTTTCATAGACATTTCGTGCCCGATCCAACGCCGGGTTATGCACCACGCCGCATGAGCCGGAGAGAATGGCCAGCAACGACAGCGTCGCTGCCCTTGCTCTACAATTGTGTAAAGTATTCTCTGGACTCATTATCGACCTCTTGACGTTTCCGTAGCCGGTCCGCGCTTTACGTCGCCTTCGAGTTCCTGGCGAAGTACGTCGCCGCGTCGGCGAATGTAATCCGCAGCCAGGCGCATGATCTCGGCTTCAGCCTTAGCTTCGGCAAGCTCCGCTTCTACGTCAGCGGCTTCGGCGAGACGGCGAGCTTCGGTATCCCTCCCGGCAGCCATCGCTTTTCTAGCATGTTCCAGTTTTTCTTTGGCTCTTTGCAGGTCCATCGGAGCGAGTTCGTCCGCCCGGGCCTCGGCAGCCGTGCGCAAGCTGAGTTCCGCCTTTGAAAAGGCTCCAACTGTCGGCTTAGCCGTGCGTTCCGAGTTCAAAGGCAAGATGCTGCAGCCGAAAGATAAGAAAGCCGCTGAAAAGATCACATAATTAAAGGCGGAGAAGGGCAGATGCGTCTTCGCGCGACGGATCATAGCCGCTTTGATGGAGAAGATCGTGCCCATCGGTTTTCCTCCAGGTTGTTTGATACGTCAAGCACGAAATTGCCTGAACTAAAACACGCAATGTCGCTGGTGAAATTGTATAACTCTGAAAATTAACTACAAGACTGGAAGGCGGTTAACGTCGCAATTAGTTATGACACCAAAATCGAGAAAAGGGCTGAGTTTAATGCGTCTGCGGAGGTCCATGATCATGTTTGTTTACGTGTGAAACCCACAAAAGTTTGCGGTAGGACGGAGAATTACGGCTTAGGCGGCATTTTCCGCCGGAAGATGCGACAGAGAAATGTGTAAATAGAACCGCGGTTCGCGGTGGTTTTATTTCACTTAGTCCTATGCGCATGTCGATTTCAACGGGGTACGACGTACCTCAATGTACGCAACACTAGCGCAACTATTTTCCGCCAGATATGTTGAATTAGAACGCTCGCCAATCAGCGGAAATGCCAGCCGTCTAGCTAAACTCTACTCTCCTAGGGAGTTAGATTAAGAGAGGAACGCGCATGTTTCCTTATCGCGATGAAAACGAGACTCAACGTACAGCGATCGTGACGCTGACCCTGATTGCGCTAAATGTGTTTGCCTGGCTGTTCGTTCAAGGGGCTGGTAGCACGTTGGCGCTGGCGCGCTCGGTGTGCGATTACGGGCTGATACCCGGAGAACTGACGGGGTCTATCGAGCCCGGTACGCAATTTCCCATGGGGGAGGGGATCGCCTGCGCTACTGATTCCGGCCGTCAGCTCTCCCATGTCTTGACGCACATGTTCTTGCATGGCTCGTGGATGCATCTCTTGGGGAACATGTGGTTCTTGTGGCTATTCGGCAATAATGTCGAAGATTCCATGGGACGATTGCGGTTCGTCGTGTTCTATCTTTTGTGCGGTTTGACGGCCGCAACCGCCCAGATCATCACCAGCCCCGACTCGGCGATTCCAATGGTCGGCGCGTCCGGGGCGATCAGCGGGGTCATGGGCGGCTACCTGCTGCTTTATCCAACAGTGCGCGTCTATACATTGGTGGTTTTAGGTTTCTTTATCACCTCGATGGCGTTGCCGGCTTGGGTTATGCTCGGCTACTGGTTTCTGATTCAGTTCGTTAGCGGCTGGGTTTCTTTCGGTGGCGAGGCAGGCGGCGTCGCTTTCTGGGCTCACGTCGGTGGATTCGTAGCCGGAGTTGTGCTCGTGAAACTGTTTGCGCGCTCGGATTATGTGGCTGAGCATAAGGCCCATCACTGGCGGCCGCGCCGAGTTATGAATAGTTGGTGACCCGCGCAAGCCGTCCAACGGAAGAATGAACCACCAGCCGATAGCGCTATGCGGGTCCGACGCACAACGTCTCATTGATTCATCGAACAGCGTCGCAAGGCGCCGTCAACGTCGGTTTCTACGTTGAAGCTCGAATCACCAGCACTGGATTTTCCGAATGCCGCACCACCGTTTCTGTGACGCTGCCCAGCACCCAGCGCCTCACCCCTGAACGACCGTGAGTCGACATGGCAATCAGCCCGCCGGGAAGGTTTTTGGCGAAGGATATGATTTCATCGGCGGGTAAGCCTTCCTTGGCGGCGAGAGAGACCCTGGCGATTCCGCGCTTCTTCACATCGGCGACCTTGTTCTCGAGATACTCACAGGCTTCGTCTCTCATATCTTTCAGCAAATCGTCTATCGGCAATGCATACCCCTCGATTCCGGCATAGGCACTGGTTGGAATGTTATAGGCGCGGATCAAGACGATCTCCAGATTCCTTTGCTTGGCCAGCTCAGTCGCCGCCGGCAATACTCTTTCTGCCAAGTCGGATCCGTCCAACGGTACTATCAGCGACTTAAGCGTCGGCCCGTCTTCAGTTCTGGAATTTTCTGTTGCACGTATCAATAACACCGGGTTGCTCGCTCCACGGAGAACTTTTTCGGCGACGCTGCCGAGCAGCCAGCGGTTCATGCCGGAACGACCATGGGTCGCCATCGTGATCAACGTATCTTGGTCCGCCGCGGCTTTTTCAATAATCACTTCTTCAGGCCTGCCGCTGTCCACCACCGTTTTGATCTTAGCTGCAGTTAAAGTAGCGGCGACCGCTTGTAAGTATTTCTCACTGGCGCGAACCGCGTCGTCCACCATCGTATCAAGGTGCAGCGCCCGTTCGGCAGTCATATGACTCGCCATATTCGCGACATCGACCACCGCCAACAGTTCAACCACAACATTCTTGTCCTGTGCCAAATATCGGGCGTACGGCAGCGCCTTTTCAGCCGTCTTTGATCCATCCAGCGGTACAAGTAGTTTGGTAAACATGGCCTTCTCCTTGATCGTGATACATCTCGGCTCGATACTTAGGTACGCGGCGCGCGAGACTTGCGATCTATTTTCGCCCCTCTCTTATAAAGTGTCATTTCACTTCCTTTGATGACGCCGGGCACGTATTCATCAAGCAAATCAGCAGATGGCGGGCGCGAAGACTGGATTTCAGGGGGTTTGAGCCGTGTTATGCGGGACCAAGCCCGCCATTTCTTACAGGGTAATCGGCTTCGTAAGCAAAGTGGTCGATCGCGGGAAGATGGCCATACGTTTCTCGGATCCGAATGTCTCATGCGCTTCTTTCTCACTCAAAAGGACATGATCAGAGTGGCGCGGTTCCTAGCTACTTGGGAGAATTGCAGTTCCGCCGGGAGCCGATCCAGTCCATGATCAGATCGCAGATCAAGATAAAGACCACCACTGTCACGACATACAACAGTTCTGTTTCCTGTGCCATAGAATTCTTGAATGCAGAGAGCTTTTTATCATTTGCGGTATAACAGTACGGCAATAAGTGTGCCTTTTTAGGCGAGGCGGTCGTAACCAAGCGCGGCTGTATGCGGGTGATTTCCTTACTGGATTGTCGAGCTCAGATCTATGTTCGGCGAGCCTGTCACCGAAAGTGTTTCCATTATTGCGAATAATCGGCACAGGTTTCTTGCGTATCGGAAGAAAATTTTTTAAGAGCCAGGAGCTTGGACGGGTTAGCAGCCGAACCGGAGTTGATAGTGGTTCAGTCCGAGGTTTCTCTGATCATACCCTGGGGAAAGAACGCGCGTGGGTTTATCCTGGGTCTCACGGCGATTCGAAATCAAATCAGAGTATGGAGCTGTCAGCTCGAACGAAATGAGAGATCTTTTCGAAAGTACCACCCTCAGGCATCGCCTGATGTGGCTGGACGGCTTTTTTGGTAGTAAGTTAAACTGTTTGAAACGGATAAGCTAATGACGTCCTGGGGAAACGATCTAGTGACTGAGCTGGAGAGAATCGGCGAAGCGGAAGTGCGTACGCGCCTGGCACGCGGAGAATTCGGAATGGTCGGGAGCTCCAAATCGACAGCCGTTAAAGCATGGTTGAATTCCAAAGAATCCGAACGCCGCGCTACTTGGGAGACTAAAAAATTAGCGAATTCCGAAGAGGCTTTTTCCACGGCGCGCACGGCCGCTGCGGCGGCCGCGGAGGCTATATCTCGTTCTCGTGAGGCGATGACACTTAGTCGATTGGCCGCAGCTAACTCACGCCGGGCAAATGTTATCGCTATCATTGCGATGGTTTGCAGCATCGTGGCTGTCATGACTGCTATAATCGTCGCGATCTCAAATTAGTTGGCAAGCAGAATTTACAGGATGTTTAGGCGATAAGCCCCGACACATAACGACTCGTCAGCAAGACACACCATCGGTAAATAGAGTTTGGTTTATGACCGCCATGGAGAGGTCGAAGACAAACCAGCCGCGTCTTTGATTAGAATCAATTATGACTACTCCTCTGTTTTCGTTCTTTACCAACCGCTCGCGACGAGTCGTGGAAACCGTCACCCCGGGGCGCACATTGGCGGATGTCGTCCTCCCTTCTCAAACACGGCGGACATTGGACCACGCACTGGCTCAAGTGCGAAATCACGAACTGATCTTTGGCCGCTGGGGTTTAGGTGAGCGGCATACGGCCGGACGCGGTTTAGCTTTTAATTTTGCCGGGGCGCCCGGGACGGGAAAGACTATCTGCGCCGAGGCCATTGCGCATGAACTCGGCCTGAAGCTTCTCGTTGTCGACTACGCTCAAGCAGAGTCGATGTGGTTCGGCGAAACGCCTAAAAACATAGTCGCGGCATTTCGCGCCGCCGCCGAGCAAAGCGCGGTGCTATTTTTTGATGAAGCTGATGCCATTGCAACGCGCCGCTCGGCGGGAACCATTTTGCCGCATGACCGCGAGAGCAACTTGACCATCAACGTTCTCCTCCGCGAGCTAGAAGCTTTCAATGGGATCGTGATCTTTGCGACCAACCTAGCGGCGAATTTTGATCCGGCATTTGAGCGGCGCATCCGAACCCATGTGCTGTTCGAAATGCCCGGAGTGGAGGAGCGCGTCCGTATTTGGGAGCTGCAAATTCACCCGAAAAAGACACCACTCGGGGCGGATGTAGATTTCCGCCAGCTCGCCGAGCGCTACCAGATGAGCGGCGGCGACATCAAAAATGCGGTTATCAAGGCAGCGGCCGCTGCTGCCGCCGAATCCGGTCCTGACCTAGGCAAGCAGATAGGCCAGGAGCATTTTGAAAGGGCCGCCCAAGACGTGCTTTCGGCGAAATCAGTAATGCAGCAGTCGCTTTTTGAAGGCGGTGTCGCGGCATCCGATTCGGTGGGCGAGTGGCAAAGCGTTGCGGCGCGATGGCGCACCGCCGTTGTCGTGGCTTTAGGGCTGGCCGGCACTGCATTGATTGCCGCGCTGGCCGCAGTCGCATTGACCCTCCTGCGTTAGACCATCTGTGGGCGCAGCCAAGCACCCCATGATCCTCCAGATATCAGCCGAGGTCCTGCATGTAAGTATTTGGGTCATTTGCGCCCGGCAACAATCTTAGGCGATAATAGTGTCCCGGCATGTTCGGAGAGCGCCGCCGGAGCACTTAGCATGGCGAAAATTTTGATTGTCGACGACAACCCGGACGTACGCGAAGTACTTCGATGTCAGCTCGAAATGCTAGGTTATTTAGTGATCGCGGCCGAGAATGGTTATACGGGAATTGCAAAAGCGATTGCAGAGCAGCCGGACCTAATCCTGAT
>JAICEJ010000261.1 GCA_025924215.1 Candidatus Binatia bacterium | reverse complement strand
TGGTTCGCCGTGCGCCCATCGGGAACTGAAGACCTGTGCAAAATTTACGCAGAAAGCATGCGCAGTGAGGAACACCTCAAGCAAATCCAAGACGAAGCCTGGCAGATCCTGCAAGCGGTTTTCACGTCGAGCGCATGACGGTGACGGTATATCTGGCGGAGAAGGGAGGGAGTCGAACCCTCCGGGAACCTTACGGCCCCCAGACTGGTTTTGAAGACCAGCGGCACCACCGGGCACCTTCCTTCTCCATCGCAAGCCTGTTGCTTCCAGGTGGCACCCGTTTCTCTGTAGCAATATCGATAACAATTTGCGAGGAGCCAGTCCATCGCTAACCTCAGCTTTAATAAGTCTGGCGATCTGTCCGGCCAGTAGCTTTCGCGGTGAAGCTCTCTTCGCGCCGCATCCGTTGAATTTTGGTCCCTCAGACTATACTTCTGCTAAACAAAGCCCTACCGACTTCCCGCATGACATTGCGTTCCGATTACCGCCACTTGTGAGATCTTTACCCCCAAGTGAGGTTTTTAAATGGTCGACTGCTCTCCGTCCTAAGAAACTCTGTCGGCCTCTCGGCCTCATGTGCTGTTAGTTTCGCAAGCTCCGTGACGGCTCGTTCGATCTGAGTGTGTCAACCTCGGCTTATCCGTGCCGAAGGCTAACCGCTTGTCTATGAGGTCGTACGGACAGAGGTGTTGACAGAGGCGTATCCGAGGTGTATTACCGCCCCCGGTTTACATGCTGTATCATCGGCCAAACGGCGAGAATGTGAGTGCAATACAGCGGCTGATTGGCATTAATCCCCTGTTATCTATCTGCCGGTTTTCGTTCATCAAAAACATATCCCAAGTAAGAATCGCTAGCCTCCTGCATTATTTAACCCCTGCGAGATCTATACATCCTGACGAACTTCGAGGTGATCCCGTGACGAAAACCTTGTATCGAAAGCTACCCAGGGAGAACGTATGGCACTTTTGCAGAAACTGCGAGCACTGGCCCCAATCGGGCTACGAGCAACGAGACAGCTCGGATCCGCCGTATAGCTTCTGCAATGGCTGTATTCAGAAGCATCGTGACGGCAAATGCGAGTGGTTCCACGAGGAAGCATCGCCGCCAAAAAGGTCCTGATTATCGGTGCAGGGGAGGGACGGCAGGGCTACGTTGTATGGCGGGTTTGAAGTATCAACTCACTTGACGTTATCTCGTGAGTTGCTGCGCCGAGTTGAATATTTTTAGTTAGATAAACGCGATGCTAGCTGGTTCCCTGCGAGTAAAATAAAGGTTAAGGCGCTTCGGTTTGCGATGTGAGGTTAGAATACTCAGTCAGTCGACGGTGTTATTTGTAAGAACTCTCCCATGTCGCCTCTCAATCAACTTCGTACACAACGATCAACGTTGGCGGATCACTTACGGAGCATATTAAAGCCGCTCTATTTTCAGCTTGCCGCTCAGGCGTTTTCTTAGCAAGCGCGGTTCTGCCGTCAACGGATCAGCAACTTTTGCTAATCGGTTATTTTTCTTCTTACCCCAGCGCAGTTCGGCAACGATCGTATCCGTAAGGGAGAGAAGTGTGTAGAACTGCGGTCCTATAGAGATTGGCTTCTTTTCTTTTTTGCCCATAGCCAATCATAATCTAGCCGGCATCTTAACCGCAATAAATATTTAGCCGCGCAGCTTTGAGATGGCCATCAACGCTGATAGGACGGCCGGATGCCTCGGGGACAGCCTGAACTCTGCCCATTCTGTTTCGCTCGTGCGACAGGCGCTAGCGATCCATTCTCGGATGCGGGACTAGCACGTTTCTCAAGAATTCTCGCGAATCTTGTCTTGTTACCAGACGTTCCTGGTCTCCTCGTTGCTCAATGTAGGGCAATTGAAAATCATTGTGGAAGCGAGGGAGCTTAATGATTGAAGTCACTGAATTCGAGACCAGAACTCACTGGCGCCGGAATCGGCTCTGGACCCAAGAAAATGGATCGTATTCCGAAGATAATGTGTCCCACGTGAGGTCTTTCCTGGCGCATGAGACGTGGGCTTCCTCGGGCAGCGATGTCCCCGAAAGTAATCTACCTCTAAATGAGATTGGGGAAACGCAGCAGATCTCTCCCTATGAATTATTGGGCGGCATGGATAGATGGGGCTTTTTTTATGGGTTGCAGGAGAAGCCAACCAGCAAAGGCCAGGTTATCAACGTGGAAACTCCTCCGGATGATTGGTCCTGGTGTGGCGATCCGGCTTTCCCGCCCCGTATACGCCTAAAAAAGCGGATCTCTATTTTGAGCCATTTTGACGGGTGAAACCTCCTGAGGAGAGTTATGTTGCCTGAAGCACAGCTGTGGACACACGTCATTATTCAAGCGATTCGCGACTCGGAAGCGCGAGGTTTGTCGAAAGCTCCATCGGACAAACGTTACGCTAAACATTGGCTTGCCTCGTCGAACGACGAAGTCGGCAGCTTCCTATGGGCTTGTCAGCTCATAAATGTGGACCCTTACTTCATACGCTCAGCCTTGATGAAACCCGAGAATCCGCGTAAGCGCCTAAGAAGGTCAAGTTAGCTGGCCTGGTGGTAGTTCCGTTAAGATCAAGTCTCAGGAAGTGATTTAGCAAGGAGCTCCAGGTCGTCGGCAATCAGTTCAAGAGTTAAAACATTTTCAGGATTTGAATAGAGCTTCGGCAAGTCTCGCCGTTGCAGGCCTTTGGGCAGTCTCCTCTGCAGCTCCTCTCTCAACAAGGCGGCGTCTGACGCATAGTTTTGCCGGTAATCGCGTACCGAGGACGCCTGCGCGTCCTCGATCTTTTTGTGCCATTGATCTCGCAGAGATTTTCGTTCGGTTGTTCGCGTGGCCAAGTATTCTGCGTCAAAGTCTCTAGTTAGATCGCGATCTTTGTCATTATAGGAATAAACGAGTTTCCTAACGGCTTTGACTACGGTCAAAGCTCGGCTCTTAAGCTCCGTATTTGAGAGCTTGGCATGCTTGGTACTCTCCGAAGCCAAAACTGGACTTGTTAGGGCAGCCAGCCCTACCAAAAAAACAAGAAAAAAAATGATCTTACGCCTGTTCACAAATTTAATGGGCCAGCAGCTGCCGAGCCGCCGCCGTCGGAAGATCGCTGCAGCATTTTTGGCTTCAGGAAACTGTCGAACGTCCAGTGACGCCATCATGATCGAGAACTTCCGGCGGTTTTTTTCAAGTTACCATGTCCCTTGTGGTAACGGCCGCAGAAACTACAATACTTTGCCTCTATATCATGTCGGCTGTGACTTGCTCTTCCACAGCTCTCGCATTGGATCGCCTCGATGTTGCCGTCCTCATCGAAGTTATAACGGTACCCAGGGGTGCGCGCCTGTTGGCGCGCGGTTGCCCATTCGGTAAAGACGAAAAGCCCAAACGCCGGAAGGGCGCAGACGAAAAAGAACCAGTGAAGGATCAGCCCAAGCGCCAGGAACACCGCTAACGCTAAAGCTGCTCCAGCTCCTATATCAGCGTAGTCTCTCACTTAAGTACTTCCAACTCACCCAAGCAGCGTCGGCTCGCGCTCAACTTAGCTCGGTACCGGAGGCCGACTTCACTTTTAGTCTAGCGCGTTTTGGCGAATTTTTAATATCGGCGACTGCTTGAAGGCCACGTCGGTAGTTCCAAGATAAGTTGAAAAAATGCACAGAGACAAGCGTCATTTGTTCGATGCGCAGCGAAGATTTCGCCCTATTGCTCAGGGAACTGTTCGGGTTTGCCGTGATCGATCCAGTATCGAATAGCGTTTAGGATGGCAGTTACCGCGGACGCCTTGATCTTGTAACGGCGCACCGGGTCAAAAAACGGGATGGTTTTTGAGCGACCTGCTTCAGTTAGGTAAACTGTCGCGTCGCACGCCCAAGATCGGGTCTCGGCATTCCATTTCGGGTGAACGGCTATTCGATGATCCTTGTGATTGATCGGGCGCATCTTCGAATAAGGTAAATCGATCCTAGCGCAAAAACTAACCGAGGAATAGGGGTGGCCGATTTGCTGCATGGCACCCACCGGAATTCTTATCACGCAATCCGCAATGACGCAGATTGTTTAGCTTGCTCGATATAGCGATCGCCAAAGTTTCGAGAGCGGCAACATCTCACCCTTGTTCCGTCACCGATGCGATCCGGTCAGTGGAACAAATTCCAGCAAAATGGAAAATGCGATCAGAAGAATGATCACCCATTCAAGAATTTCCAACCGGCGAGTGGCCGCTTGATCGGCAATTTTTTCGTAGATGCTTTCGAGCGTTTGCAGCTTACGAATGATGCTCGAGTCCCATTCAGCCAGATGAAATCTCCGATTGACCAGGCGGTAGACGCGCGCCAGATACTGATCGCCGAGAAGCTTGAGCGTGTTGTTGACGCCTTCGAACAACAGCGCATTGTCGACTTGAAGCTCGGCTACTCGACGCAAATCAGCGCTGTAGTAGCCGAGAAATCGTGGCAAGCTCCACGACCGCTTCGATAGCGTTTCGTAAGCTTCAAACAACGCGCGGTCGAGTTTCTGATCGAGGTAGCGCATTTCCAATAACTCGACATTGGCAAACTCTAAAACCGCCTGAACGTCGTTGCCTTCGCGATCGACGAGCAGCGCGGCGTTCCAGTCGATAATGGTTAAATCGTCGGCGCCATAAGAAGTCCGGGCGCTCAGCGCGTCCTCGACTTCCTGGAAGGAAAGACTCTGCCGTTCGGCGCGCAGGATTCTTGCAATGTCGCGCGCATGGCTCGCGCAAAAAGCCTCTGGACGCGCGGGCGGGTCCAGAGCAGCGATACGAAAAATGACGTAATCTTCCACAACACTAACGGTATGGACGTTTACCGCGGCGTCACCCACAGCGCTGACGATCTGTTCCACCCGCGCGCGCGATTCGGTAAGCAGAATCTCGTTGTCGTAAAGATCTTCGCTGAGCGCCAGCAAAGCCGCAAATGGCCCCTGAATCGGAATACTATAGATCACAGAGACCGCGCCGAAGTCGTAGAGAACCAGGTCCACCATTCGATGGCTTTTACATTGGCCGATGTTGATCGGCTGGATCTCCTGACTTAATCTCAGCGGTGGCGGTTGGTATTCAAGATAGCTCGGAGCGCGGCGTTTGTGCTGAATCGTCTGGCGCTGGGTCGCTTCGTGGATGCGACGTTCGGCAGCGTCGAGATCGATGGAGCGCGCCGCATCATAGGCGAAGAGCACATAGCAGACTCCTGTTTGAAGTACTGGATCGCTGTCTGCCGCGCCGGAGTCGGAGCCCATGTGTCTAATCTAACACGAAGCGGCACCGGATAGCATCGAGTTCGGCTGTTATCGGTTCAAAGCTGACAAGAGAATTCGCGAATGGTCTAATTTCGAAGTCAGAAACTTTTGTTCACATCGCGCCTCTAGGCCCGGCTAGCTCCACGGCAGTGGATCTTGCTACCATGCGCAGCGCAATGAAACCACGAATCACCATCAAAAAAATCTCGACTAATAAGGAGTTGGAGCAGGCCTTGCGGATTCGCATCCGGGTATTTGTCCGGGAGCAGGGCGTGCCCGCAGAAATTGAGTTGGACGACGACGATAAACGAGCCCTTCACCTGCTAGCCTTTCTTGAGCGAAGGGCGGTGGGCACGGCTCGGATAGTGATGCGTGGTCGCCAAGCCAAAATCGGCCGCATGGCCGTCCTAAAAAGTCACCGAGGAAAAAAGGTCGGCAAGAGATTGTTGGCGTGCGCGATTTCGACCGCAAAGAAGCAGAGGGCGGGGAAAATCTATCTTCACGCGCAAGTCGCAGTTATCAAATTCTATGAATCCGCGGGCTTCCGCTGCGTCGGTCCGGTTTTCGATGAAGCCGGCATTGCTCATCGGAAGATGATTTTGAAGCAAGGCCTCTAAGCAAAACACCGTGGCGGCTCGTCTTTCCGGCGGCCAATAAGGAGTTTTACCGAGTATGAGAAACTCTGCATAGAGAACCTCGACCAACTAAGTTGGATGATCTCCGCCGAGGTGCACCTACGATGCCAGACGATCGAGAGACTGGCGCACGGTTGGGCGCGCCCCCGATCTGACGTCTTCTTTGCGCTGCGCGTGAAACGCAGAGAGGGTTTTGTTGGCGCGGGCGAGCGCCTCGACTGCCGCGCTATACTGCTCCAGCTTTTGCCCCGGAAATGCCCACATCGCTATATTTTCGGATAACACGTCAAGATAGGCGCGGGCGCCGCAGCACCCTAGGCTCATCGCCGCACGGCCGGTATTGAGTACCTGCGGGACAACGGCGCAAGCAGGCCGTCCCATTGCGGGCGGGATCCCTTTATCGACCCGATTAACCGCCTCGCTGAGAACCAGACTCTGTTGGGCCTGAGCGAACAAGAGGACCACGGCCGGATCCGTACGGAATTCA
This sequence comes from Candidatus Binatia bacterium, assembly GCA_025924215.1. Lineage (GTDB taxonomy): Bacteria > Desulfobacterota > Binatia > UBA9968 > UBA9968 > WHTF01. The sequence continues at coordinate 622 of JAICEJ010000261.1, read as the reverse complement.
ACAAGAGGACCATACAACACGTAACTGACTTCATGTTGCACCACAGGGATCGCCGCGACTTCGTCTGGACGGACATAATCCAGGCCGCTCATTGCTTGTAGCGCGTCCTGCAGCTCGGATTGGTATGAGGGCGACGGCTGCGCCAAGTGGTGTGTATGGATGCCGATAGAGCAAAGCTCGTGATCCTTCGCGGATGTGTAAAACATGCTCGCTGCCGCTAGCTGCCAAAAGGAGCACCCGGCTGGAACGACGCCATTGAATGCGTGAACGCCGGAAGGCGGCACATTCGTGAACGATATGGCAATCGGCCGCTGTGACAACTGCAATGAACGCGTCAAACCATCGGCTATTTTTTTGTAATTGCTCATTGGGACTCCTTCTCAATACTTGGCGCCATGAGGCATGGGGTACTTGCAGGCGATCAGAACCAGTCTGATGAATCGAACTCTACAATCGGCTATCAATTTTGGCAAACAATAAGGATCACGGCTCGGGCGCCTACGCTAATGGAAGCAACAGGATCGGCTGATTTGACGCCAAACTGTTTACAGTTTATTTCTCTTTTCGCTTCTTTGTTGTATTTTAAAGACCTCTTCGCTGTATAGTACTTCAACTGAAAGAT
>JAICEJ010000260.1 GCA_025924215.1 Candidatus Binatia bacterium | reverse complement strand
TCAAAATCGCCCGCTGAGGCCGGTCCCGCCCCGAGGAATGCGATGAACAAAATGAGGATATAGAACAATTTCATGTTTTCGCTATCTCCTACTCGGTGATCGAATTTTATTCTCACTTGATCGTGTAACCGCGTCCCTCCATGCACGCTCCAAAGGCGCGATAGTAGGTATGAACAAGATTTTGCTGCTGGTTGACTGCCTGCTCATTTTGCGCGTCGCGATTCTGGCGCGCCCGCCGTCCACCGGCTGCGGTGCCCACAACCGCACCGATGCCGGCGCCCTGTCCTGCATCACCCGCAATTGCGCCGATCGCCGCGCCCCCTACCGCCCCCCGGGCGGCGCCACGCACACGCTCCCCACCACCGACTGCGGGGCCGGTCTGTTGTGGCGGCGGTGTCGATGCCACGACCGCCGGATCGATGCCGGTCGTCTGCTTTGCCCAGACATAACATTCGCCGTCATCCTTGGTCTGCTGTTGAGCGCTCTGCCCTTTCGCCGGATAGACGATCGGCTTTTGCGCCCATACTGTGATTGCGAAGAATACGACCGCTAAGTTCATCGCTATTTGTACTAAACGTTTCATGATTCTTTCCTTTCGAATGCATACTGCCGCTTACCTTCACGCTGTCAGCTCTTTGAGTCGCAGATCTTGATTGCCTGATTTAGACGTTCGTTTGTTGGGTGATTAGGATCACCTATGTAACCCTGATCAAGAAAGCCTCTGAAGAATTGGATCCAAATACCGCAATCCCAGCCGATCTTCTTCCAGTATCCCATCGCCGTTTCATCGGCAGCCAGTTCGGCTGCCGTCGAATAATTGCGGAAAGAAATGAACAGAGGCAGACCGAGGTCGGCTCCTTTGATTTGGGCGTGAGATTGGCGCACAGCATTCAAGCTGGCCATCTGTTCGTCCTTTGCATGTCCCAAAACGTCATGAGCTATTTCGTGGGCCAGGGTATGTCTGAACAGCCACAGGGAGCCGGTGTGCTCGCGAGCCAGCCAGCTCAGTTGGTAACTTATAAAGACCCTATGCTCGCCAGAACTGAGGCCTAAAATGTCGTCGCGCGGGAACTTAGCCAAGTAAAACTTATACCGATCCGCCTTGTGCGCGTTCCCGGAAACTCTGAGGATCTGCTGCGCCTCTTCCGCAACGAATGCTTCGAGTCTGTCATCATTAATGGTTGGTAAAAATAGCGCCGGCAGCGACGCGCAGGAACATAGCGCGAAGAGGAAAAACACCATCGCCGATTCGCGGAGGCTCATCGCATATCCTTTTGAAGGCCTATACGCCCTGAGGGTTGGGCTACTTGGACTGAATCTGCAGGTTGTTAACAACGTTCTTCACGCCATCGACGCTCTGCGCTATTTCGGCGGCTTTGTTTTTCGTAGCTTGGCTATCAACGACTCCGGTCAGGTGCACGGTACCCCGTATGGTATCAACGCCGACTCTCGTCAGCGAGCTGGCTTTATCGACAGCCAGCTTGGATTTGACGGTTGTTGTAATCGTCGTGTCATCAATGTTCTGTCCTAAGGTCTCACCGGTGATCGCCTGACATCCCGAAAGATAAAAACCGATCAACAATACCGCCGAAAATTTGTAAATCTGCTTATACATAGCTCTCCTCTACATAGCTCTCCTGAATTTCAATGGCAACTAAATTGTTGACTGGATCGTCCTGATTGCTAAATGACGGTTGTTATAGCACCCCACTCAGAATCCTATTAAATGTCACCGATGACCGCAGAATGTTTGCATAATACTTGGCCTAGGCCAACTTCCTTTCAACCTGCTCTTTAGGTAGCGCACGTTGCGCTTCTCTCGCAGTAATGATCTCAACCGGTTTATGGGATGCCGTATAGAGACCTGCAGCGATCGCTGCGCCGATAATCGGCGCGATTATAAAAAGCCATAGTTGGCTCAAAGCCCAACCGCCAACGAAAACGGCGGGTCCGATACTGCGCGCGGGATTGACTGACGTGTTCGTTACGGGAATACCGACTAAATGAATAAGTGCCAGGACCAAGCCGATGGCTATTCCGGCGAAACCGACAGGCGCTCTGATATCGGTGGCACCGAGAACGGTGTAAACCAGAAAAAAAGTCAGGACGACTTCGACCAGAAACGCCGATAGTAGATTATACTTGCCCGGCGAGTGTTCACCATAACCGTTGGCCGCGAAACCAGAAACCGATGGATCGTAGCCGCCCGGTGCGCCTTGGGCGATGATCAACAAAATTCCGGCAGCCAAAATCGCGCCGACGATCTGGGCCACGATATACCCGCCTGCAAATTTAGGATCCGTCTTATTGGTTAGAAGTAGTCCGACGGTTACGGCAGGATTTATGTGACACCCGGAGATGGGCCCAATGGTATAGATCATTGCCAGCAGAGACAGGCCGAAAGCCAGCGAGACGCCGAGAAAGCCGATTTTATCTCCCGCCAACACGGCGCTGCCGCAACTGGCAAAAACCAGCACAAACGTGCCGAGTAATTCAGCTAGATATCTGTTCATGGATCACCTCTCTCAATAGAGATCCTGATTCGACGAGGCTTTCCTTGCCTTCTGATACGACTGAATAAATATCAGTAACTTTACTAGTTGGCGAGAAGATTCATGCATTGATCCCGTTTGGCTTCGCCGTTGCCGGTTACAAACTCCTAGCGCGAGCTGAAGCAGAGCAGTTCTCCGCTTATTGATGCGCTTAGCTTTTTCCGGAGTCGTCTCTGGGGCTGTCCAACGGCAAGGACACCGTAAAGCTCGCGCCTGTTTGCGGCGTGCTCCGGTACGAAACGATACCGCCATGCGCCGAAACAATTTCGCGCACAATGCCCAGGCCCAAGCCGGTTCCTTGTGGTTTCGTCGTCGTAAATGGCTCGAAAATGTCAATGCCGTCGGGAACTCCAGTTCCGGTATCCTCGATTTCTAAAGAGACATGGGTGTTCGATCTGGAGAGCCGCACTGTGATCGTACCCCCGGATGGCATGGCTTCCACCGCGTTCTTGAAGAGATTGAGCCACGCTTGTTTGAATCTCCGGCGGTCGAGTTGTACCGGCGGCACATCGGCAGCGATGTCACAGTCGATGCGAATTTGCTCCGCGGTATGACACGCCTGATCTGAGCTAAGCAATCTGGTCACAAATTTGGCGAGATCAGTGGGCTGAAGTTTAAGCTGCAGCGATTCGCCGAGGTGACTAAGGTCCTGGAGTAACGCAATTATATCCTTAAGGCGCTGTTTCAGATCTTGGTTAAGGGTCACCAATGGATCGTCCTCGAGCACGCCCCGCCGAGTGCTTTCCTGCTCGATCAACCGAGCAACAAGCGAGATCCCGTGCATCTGATTTCGAAGTTCATGCATGAATTTTTCCGCCGATGCTGCCATTCGAGTTAAACGCCCGGTGTGAGTTGATGTCTTACGAGCGCGTGCTTGCACGAAATCTTCAACGGTCACCACGATATTTGCAGTTTCGCACGGGTCACCAGCGGCTGTGACCATTACTTTGGCGCGAACTGTTTCTCCGTTTCTGGCGACAAAACGCAGCTCCGAGTTATATGCCGCATCTTTATCTCTGGCAGCTTCTATGAGCAGCCGCTTACATTTCTCCTGTTCGGCGGGAGCAGCGATGTCGATCAAACTCGCTCCCGCTAGCTCGGCTTTCTCATAGCCAAGTTTTTGGCAAAACACCTCATTGATGAAAGCAAGTTCGTATTTGTCTCCCACCACTACAACTCCTACCGGACGAATATCGTGCTCCAAATAACTTGTTCTCCTTTCCGGTACCGAAATGCCTTTAACATAGGCTTCCGCCATGATCGCTTGGCGAAGAGCGCGATCCTTATTCGTCACCGCTGCATCAGCGAACAGCACATTGCACCATCGAACATACTTCATCAGCGCAAAGGCAATGCCGATAAAAACGAGCGCTGATCTTCCGGACCAAAGTTAATTTTCTTGTAAAAACAAGAACTTCTTGAAGGGTTTAAAATTTTCTACAAACTAGGGGGCGGCGGGGCCTCTAGATGTTGTGGAAACCGCTAAATGTCGTGGTTCAAAGTCTGGACGTGCAACAGTTGGGCAGGAGTTTACAAATTACTGCGGCAATAAAGCCAAGCGGCGGCTTTAAAGCGTCCGCGAACCGCCATAGATTATTATACGAATACCCGTGGAGGCCAGACTATGCGAAATTAGTGCGACTCGCGGTCACGGGTTGGATGGCCCAAGTACTGAGTAGAACCGCATTTGCGAGGTCCAGGTGCTTTTCCAGGTGCTTTCAATGATACTTCTCTACGTCGGCCGATCGATTGATATGTAACTTCCGCATGCGCGAACGCAATGTACTAGGTTTAAGGCCCAGAACAATGGCGGCGCCCTGAGGACCTTCTATTCGCCAGTGTCTTTGCTCGAGGATCCTAAGAATATGAGCGCGCTCGATGCTTTCTACCGTAGTTTCTTGTTGAGCTGCCACAGCAGAATTAACTCGCTGGCTATTCACTGGCTCATACCGCAGCGGGGTCTGCGAATCGCTCAACCAATCAGCAGGAAGGGTTAGCTGGCTGCCTTTCGCTGTTACTGCCATCCGCTCCACGACGTTCTGCAGCTCACGAACATTGCCGGGCCAATCGTATTTCATGAAGCCTTCGATAACCCTCTGGGATGCATCATTGAAAGTTCGACCAAGCCTCCGGCTGGCTTCGCTGAGAAACGTCTGGACAAGCTCCGGTATATCCTCTTTGCGGGCGCGCAAGGGCGGGAGGTTTATTGGATAAACGTTCAGTCGATAATACAAGTCATCCCGAAACATTCCGGCTTTAACCGCTAATCCGAGGTCGCGATTAGTGGCGGCAATCACTCGGGTGTCTACTTTGATGGTCTTCGAGCTGCCGAGCCGCTCAAATTCACCCTCTTGAAGAACCCGCAGCAACTTGGCTTGAAGTTCCAAGGGCAGTTCACCCACCTCATCGAGAAAAATCGTCGCTCCGTTGGCCAACTCAAAGCGGCCGATGCGCTTCGTTGCGGCGCCCGTATAGGCGCCTTTTTCGTGACCGAACAGTTCACTTTCGATGAGCGATGCTGGTAAACCGGCGCAGTTCACTTTGACTAACGGCCTGTGACTTCTCTTGCTGCGCTCGTGCACTGCGCGAGCCAATAGTTCTTTACCGGTTCCTGTCTCTCCCGTGATGAGGACGGTGGCATCTGTGGGCGCGACCAACTCCGCATGTCGAAGCGCCTTCGCTATCGAGTCACTGCGTCCGCCAATTTCACCGAATCGATGGACACCCGATACTTCCTCAAGCAGGTAGGTATTCTCGACCTCTAAGCGTTCTTTGAGCTGGCGGACTTCGTTCAATGCATTCCGGAGCGCTTCATCTGCTTGCTTGCGCTCTGTAATATTAGCATGACTGATGACGACGCCGCCGTGGTCGCGCGGCATCCGATCTACCTGCATGGCAAACCAGCGCGCCGTTTTGACGTCATTGCAAGGGTACTCCATAGAAAAATTCTGAAGTTTTCCTGCAAGCACTTTGCCGATTCCATCGAGAGCCTCTTTGGCGCCGCCGTCGCCTAGATTTGCCGCCCGTCTGCAAACCTCCAGATAATTGATCCCTACAGATAGGCGGTTAAGTATGCCTTGATTATCCGTCGCGAACTGCTCCCACGATTTGCTTGCATAATTTATCGTCCCGTCGCGATTTAACACCACAACCTGAGAGGAAAGCGACTCAAACATGGTATGGAGCAGCTGATCGCGCTGAGACGTGAGATATTCAGCTTTCTTGCGTTCGATAAGCTGCCCGATTTGACGTCCGATGCTTTCCATTGTCTGGAGCAATTCTTCGTCAGGCTGTCGCGTGTTGGCGCTGAAAAACACCATCACAGCGAGGGTCTGATTGTTTAGAGTAATGGGGAAACCGAAGGCGCTTTTTAATCCGCATCGTTGGGCTAAGGAGGCGCGCGGAAAGTTATCATCGGCGGCCAGATTGATAATCCATGCCGGGGTACCGCTTTTCCAGACGCGACCGGGAAGTCCAATTCCGGCGGAAATAGTAAATTGCCGACTCTCCAAAATGAATGGGGCTAACTGCATTGATGTCGAATGCCAACCTTCAAGATACGTCAACACCTCAGCTTCGGAGCTGACTTGCCAAATCTCTCCGCAATCCCAATCAAAAGAGTCACAAATCGTTTGAATCAACGCTGGCGCGGCAGCGGCAAGCGAAGCGGAATTCGATAGCACGCGCGTGATCTGGTATTGAACGTACAACCGTGACTCGGCCCATTTGCGATCCGTAATATCAACGGTGACACCCGTCAGCCTGACGCATTCACCGCCGGTTTTATACACTGCCTCGCCGCGCGATATCACCCAGCGTTGTCTGCCATCCGGCAATACTATGCGATATTCGGCGCGATAGTGGCTGCGTTCGGCAATCGCTCTTGCGATCGCTGTGCTGACAGAGGGACGATCGTCCGGATGCACGCGCTCAACCCACGTCTGGTATGTTGGCGTTACGCTAAACGGCTTCAGGCCCATTATGTTGAAATGCTCGCTGGACCACTCAAGTGCATTGCTACCCGTATCCCAATCCCAAACCCCCATTCCGCCGGCCTCGAGCGCGAGCTGCAATCGTTCTTCGCTCTGCCGCAGTCCCTGTTCGGCCTGCTTGCGACGGCTTATGTCTCGAATATAACTGAGACAGTGAACCGGAACTCCATTCGCGTCCATGACGACTGACACGTTGATATAAACCCAGACAATGCCGCCGTCTTTTCGAATGTAGCGTTTTTCGAGGTCGAATGACTTGATCTCGTCCCGCAGGAGCTGCAAGCGTCGGCTTAAATTTACCTCTACATCATCCGGATGCGTCAGCTCATCAAAGCGTCGCCCGAGCAACTCTTGCTCGGTATAACCGAGCAACTCGCAGAACGTTGGAGGGACCTTGAGCCAGCGGCCCTCCAAGTCCGTGTTGGTCACCATCACCAGCGAGAATTTTTCCGTCCCTGCTAAACGCTC
>JAICEJ010000259.1 GCA_025924215.1 Candidatus Binatia bacterium | reverse complement strand
TTATGAAGGATCCGGCGATTTCCTGGGCAAGCCGCAAAAAAGAATTCGGCACGTGGCCAGCTTTGGTTTTAGCCTCATGTTCATCTACACGAATCCCGATTCGCCGATTCAACGGGTATCGCAGCTTAAAGGAAAGAGCATCGTCTACGGCGGAGGAACCGGCTCAGCTCTTCTGGGAAGACAAATTCTTGAAGTCTACGGCTTGAGCAACGATGTCAGGGGCAGAGAGGGGCGATACGGAGAAAGCACGAGCAGCTCTCGCACGAAAAGAAATTGACGCGGTATTTACCATTGCCCGGCTTCCGGTCCCGGCCTACACGGACATGATCAACAAGAATGCATTGAAGTTGCTACCGATAGAGCCGGATAAGATCAAGGCTTTGCAGAAGGAGTCGCCGCTTTATACGGAAGTTGATATCCGGGATTTCTCTCCGAAGTATCACGCTTCTACCAAGGCAGTAGGTCTTCCCGGTCCACTGGTAACGAGAGACGACATGAGTGATGGAGTCGTTTATCAAATGCTAAAGATCGTCTACTCCAGGATGGACGAGCTTCAGAAGATGAACGACGGGTTTAAAGGTGATTCAGCCGGAACGGGCTTGCGAGGCATAGCAATCCCACTGCACTCGGGGTCAGAGAAATTTTTTAAGGAACATGGAATCGTCAAATGAGCGGAAGCTACGCGACCCAAGATCCGTGTCTAATCGCCCTCTACGGGACCAATAGCACAAAGCACGGGCAACACAGCGAAGGAGCGCGTGTTAAAGGGAAGATCGTCCGAAAGGTCCCGCCGGAACGGCCGCGCATTTTTCCGGCCGCGTTATTTGCCTGGCTCTTGTTCGTGTCGATCAATTTTGTCTGCACCTTGGTTCTCGGACTTCTCTCGGCCCGTTTTCTTCCGCGATATCATCAATCCGTGATCACTACTCTCAGGGAGAAACCATGGGCATCGCTGGGTATAGGATTTGTCGCGGCAGTTGTCGTGCCGGTGGTATGCGCGCTCCTGTTCGCAACAATTGTGGCCATACCGATTGGACTGATTCTTCTGGCCGCGTTTTTCATACTGCTCTACTGGTCGCGAATCTACGCTATCGGCCGAATTGGTGAATCGATCCTCGCTCGATTGCGACCGACCTCGAGCCGTGCCTCGGCCTTGGTCGTGGGGCTGTTTGTCTATTATATCCTTGCCATCATTCCTGTGGTCGGCTGGCTCCTGGTTCCTCTTGTGATGCTTTTCGGCTTAGAAGCTGAATTGATCGCTAGGAAACAATTTTATGCCACTGCCAGAAGCCGGGATCTAATCTAACGTGTTGCGTTCCGAGTCATTGCCGTGCCCCGGATGCCTTTTGATCCTGAAGGAATTTAAGGAACAAGGAATATAACCGACAGGCTACTTTTCTGAAGGGGCGGAGTGGGGTGAAGCTAAAGTCTCTCGCTCCGGAGAATCGCGCCGGGCGGTTGCGATACTGCCGGGTAGCGCAACACCTTGAGCAACGAGTGGCCCATGAGCGCCCAACCCGGTGGATCGAATTTCCAGGAACGTTCTACCGTGTCATGAATCCCGGACGATAGCACAGCTATGTCTTTTGGCGGATAAATGCTTCACGGACTTATTTGATCAGCTAACGCGACGGTTAGCGCTGCGGCTGTGACACCTCGATGATGTTGCGGAAGCGCTCGAGAAGTTTGGGCTCGGCGCGGTAGAGTTCCGCCACCGTCTGCTCAATCGTCGGACCATCGAGCGGACTGACTACCAGGTTCGCCTTTTTCGCTTCGGCCAAAAAGTCGGCATCCTTCATCGTCGCCATAAAAGCCGTCTGCAAAGTTTGCGAGCGATCCTTGGGCATCCCCGGCGGCAAAGAGTAAGCGATGGAGGCCGGGCCGTAGGCTTGCGCCGCAAGCCGCAGCAGCGCTTGGTCGTCTTTGCTCTTGGCGTACTGAATTGCAACTGCAACATCGGCTAGATCCGGATGGGGCTCGAGCGTGGTCTGGATCAACGGCCGAACCAATCCCGATTCGAGTCCTTTCGCCCACGTGACCTTAATCGAATCCCAGCCCCAACATCCGCCATCGACTTCGCCGGACTCCGCCGCGAGTCGAACGTCGGCGGTTCCTTTAAACCCTTCGATGACGCTGAGCGGAACACCCAATGTCGACTTGAGCAGATGGGGCCAGGCCGACGTCGAATTACCCGGGCCGAGTGCGCCGAACTTGAGCGGCCGCTTGGATGCGGACCAATCCGCCAACGTTTTCACTCCGGTTTTTTCCGTGACCACGCAGGCGTGGCGCTCCGGCGCCGGCGTGCCGAGCCAGCCAAATTTCCTGCCGTCGAACATCGCACCTTTATCGCCCAGCACATGGCGAAAGATTACCGAGCCGGAGAAATGACCGATGGTCAAACCGTCCGGCGCCGATCTATTGAACAAATGATTGGCGGCGATGAGCTGCCCGGCGCCCGGCATGTTCTGCACGACAATAGTCGGATTGCCGGGAAGATGTTTGCCGAGATGGCGCGCCATCATGCGGCTATAGGTATCGAATCCGCCGCCGGCAGCGGTGCCGACAATCACCACGACGGTTTTCCCGTTGAAGAACTCTTGGGCCGCAGCCGAAACGGCGGCGCTCAGGAGTAATACCGATGCGACGATGATCTTTGCGCTGTGCCATATTGCTAAACTCATAGAGCGTCCTTGAGCGTGCGGAAGTTTGTTGAATTATTTCCAAGAGCTACTTGCGCGCGAGGTGAGGGTCGCTAGCGTCAAGCTTCACATCGGCGTAGCCCATTGGCTCTGGTTTGGTTTGCCCTACCATCACCTGCAAGTAAGCCGGCTCAAGGCCGTTGTTGTGGAAGCCATGAATGACTCCAGCAGGGCAGGAGACGCAGTCCCACGGGCCGAGATTTTCCTCCACGCGCCGGCCATCTTCTTCCTCGAAGAACACCGTCACATTACCTTTTAAGATGAAAAACACCTCTTCCACTGGATGCGTGTGCGGCGCATTGCCTTCGCCCGGCGGCACGAACATCACAGACAACCGCGTCGCGCCGGCCGGAATATGTCTCACCTCCGGCTTGCCGAGAGTTTGGCCGATATAGCGGAACTGCGCTCGACGGTAACCGTCGAAGTTCGAATCACCGAACACGCTCCAGTCAGGCTTGATGTCGGCGAAGCGCACCGTGTAGCGCTGCGAAATGTCTTCGAGGCTCATGTCGACGACCGCGGGATGACGCGGATGACGAGCGACCTTACTCATATTGCCTTGTCTCCTCTCAGGGCGTTGGTGAAATTACGGAATTTTTCCTGTCAGTTTCATGCGCACAACAACGCCAAAATCCGTTTATCCCCTTGCCCAAATCTTGTCAATGCGTAATCGTCGCAATCAACAGCATCTTCGGCAAAGTGCCAAGGCGCAAAATATCGAAGCGGAGTATTCACCACGAAGCACACGAACGACACGAAGTTCGGGAAAAATTGGTAATTGAATTCCTTCTCTTACCTTCGTGATCTTCGTGCCTCTGTGGTGAGTCATCGAACTTGGGCGCCTTGGCGGAAGATCATCCAGTTCCAATTGATTCGATTGACACTCTGCGCTTTTTCACCTTATCTTGCGGCTTCGATTAAAAAAATTTTCTCGGACAACGTTTGGCATGAACTCCAGGCAAAAATTCTCCTCGGTGGGCACCTCGGCGCGCCGCCTCGACGGCGTTCCGAAAGTCACCGGCGCAACCCGCTACACCGCGGACCACAGTTTGCCCGATATGATTTGGGGCAAGTGCCTGCGCAGCCCTCTGCCGCATGCGCGTATCCGTCGCCTCGATGTCGAAAAAGCGAAAAATCTGAAAGGCGTTTTCGCGGTGCTCACTGCGGCCGATCTTCCTGATCGTTTGACCGGAATCATCTTGAAGGACATGCCGGTGCTCGGCAAAGATCGCGTGCGCTTTATCGGCGAGCGCGTCGCGGTGGTTGGCGCGGCGTCCCCGGAGATTGCCGACGAGGCGCTAAGGCGCATTGACGTCGACTACGAGGAACTGCCCGCCGTTTACGATCCGCTGCAAGCGATGGCGTCCGGCGCGCCGCTGGTCCACGAGCAGCTTAGAAGCTACCAGGGACTGCGCCCGCCACTGCCGGATGTTCCTAACCTGCATAACTATGCCGAATGGCGCTCTGGCGATCACCGGCAAGGATTTGCCGAGGCGGATTTCGTCTTCGAGCAGAGCTTCACCACTCAGCGGGCGCACCAGGGCTACCTCGAACCTCATGGCGTCGTCGTCCAAGTCGAGCCGTCGGAGAAAATCTTGATCTGGTCCACGGCCAAGCAGGTTTATCTCACGCGTGGAAATCTGGCCGAGTGGCTCGGCGTCGATCAAGAAAAAATTATCTTCCAAGTCGGCTCCGTCGGCGGCGACTTCGGCGGCAAGGGCACGCTTATGGACCTGCCGCTTTGCTACTTGCTCGCTAAGGTCACCGGCCGACCGGCGAAGATGATCATGAGTTATGCCGAAGAGTTGAGCGCCGCTAACCCGCGCCACGCGTCGGTCATCACGATCAAGACCGGGGTAAAAAAAGACGGCCGGCTCTGGGCCAGAGAACTGAAAGCTGTATTCAACGGCGGCGCCTACGCCGGCATCAAAGAAAGCAGCAACGGCAATCTGCCCGGCTCGCGTCATGGCAACGGCTCGTACGCGATTCCCCATTCGTACATTCAGTCGCTGTGCGTCTACACCAACTGCATTCCCGGCGGCATCATGCGAGGTCCCGGCGACCTTCAAGTCATCTTCGCCGTCGAATCGCACATGGATTACGTCGCGCGCCGGCTGGGCATGGATCCGTATCGGTTTCGTCGTCTCAATGTCCTTAAACCCGGCGACCTGCTGGTCAGCGGCCAGCGTGTGAATACTGATATGGGACAGCGCCTGTTGGAAAAGATGCGTCGCAGAATCCATCCGCGCGCGCACGCGAAGAAAATCCCTTATGTCGGTCGAGGTCTTGCTTTGGCTTCGCGCGATGTCAATTTCGGCGCGGCGAATATAGACGTCGGCGTCAGTGAAAATGGCGCAGCGTACATCCTGACGACGGTTCCCGATACCGGCACCGGCGCGCACACAATTTTTCGCCAGATCGTCGCCGAGGCGCTTACGGTTTCAGCCGACGATGTTGCAGTTAGAATGGGCACGACGGAAATGTTCCCGACTGATGTCAGAGTGATCGCCAGTCTGGTTACCTACTTGAGCGGACAAGCGGTCCAACAGGCAGCCTTCGCATTGCGCGAAAAACTGATTCAGCTGGCGGCGACGCTGTTTGGCTGTTCGCTGCACGCGGTCCGCTTGGAGCGAGGTGCCGCAGTCGGGCCCAAGCGCGCAAAAGTCAACTTGGCCGATCTCGCCGCGAAGGCGAAATCGATGGATGGATCCTTGAGTGCGCGCGGCAGCATCGATATCAAAGAGCGGCTCGGCGCCATGTGCTTCTTTGCCGAGGCGGCGGAAGTCACGGTCGATCCGGAAACCGGACAGGTGAAAGTGCGCAAGGTGATCTCCGCCCATGATGTCGGAACCATCATCAACCCGCTCACCCACCGCGGACAGGTTGAAGGCGGCATGATCCAGGGTTTTGGCTTCGCGATGAGCGAAGATCTCGCCACCGAGGACGGCAAGGTCGTCACCACCAACCTGGGCGAGTACAAGCTGCCCAACATCCGCGACATACCGGAGCATGAAACGCTCTACGTCAGGGATCACACCGGCCCCGGCCCGTTTCAAGCAAAACAAATCGGCGAGCACGGCGCGATCCCTACAGCGGCGGCTATCGCCAACGCCGTCTACGACGCGATCGGCGTACAGATTACCGATCTGCCGATCACCGCGGAAAAAGTTTTCGCCGCGTTGCGCCACGCGCCTGCTACACAGCGGGTCACTGCGCCGTCCGCAAAATCGTTTTCCGGTTCGATAGCCACGGAACGCATCAAGATCGTCGGGCGGCATTGAACATGAAACGGCCGCTCACCCAAGTCGGCAGATCAGCAATCCGTCTCGACGGGCAGGCGAAAGTATCCGGCGCCATGCGCTATGCTGCGGATATCCAACGGCCCGGGATGATCTGGGGTAAATGCCTGCGCAGCCCCTATGCCCATGCGCGCATCCGCAGCATCGATACTACCGCGGCGAAAGAAATCCCAGGCGTGTTTGCCGTTCTCACCGCGGACGACTTGCCGCCGCGCCTAGTCGGCCGAAGATTGAAGGACATGCCGGTGCTGGCTCAGCAAACCGTGCGCTTCATTGGCGAGCGGGTGGCGGTCATCGGGGCGCAAACGCCTGAGATAGCCGAAGAGTCGCTCAGCCGGATTGTCGTCGATTACGAAGAATTGCAATCGGTCCATGACCCGATCGAAGCCATGGCTGCGGAGGCGCCGCTTCTGCATCCGAACTTGGGCAGTTACGAAATTCTCCGTTTGCCGCTGCCCGATATTCCCAACGTTCATTCCCGCGTCCAGTCGGTCTTCGGCGAAGTCGCGCAAGGCTTTCAAGAGTCCGAGCTGATTTTTGAACAGACCTTCACCACGCCGCGCGTGCATCACGGCTATCTCGAGCCCCACGCTGTGGTCGTCGATATCGAAGCGTCGGGGCGGATCATCGTCTGGAGTCCTGCCAAGGGTCCTTACGTCACTCGATCGCATCTCGCCGAATGGCTCGACTTGCCGGAAGAAAAAATCTGCTTTCAGATCAGCCCGGTGGGTGGCGACTTCGGTGGCAAAGCTTCGCTGATGGACATTCCGCTCTGCTACTCGCTCGCCAAAGCCACCGGCCGTCCGGTCAAGATGATCATGAGCTACAGTGAAGAATTGACCGCCGCCAAACCGCGCCACCCGGCGCTGATCACGATCAAAAACTGGCCTCAAGCGCGACGGCAGTCTCTGGGCCAGGGAAGTCAGAGTGATCTACAACAGCGGCGCTTACGCCGGATTTAAAAACAGCGAGAACGTGAATCTACCGGGCGCGCGCCACGGCGCCGGGCCTTACTTCATTC